>NZ_JBIQHY010000090.1:12155-13980 GCF_044508335.1 Actinomadura sp. | reverse complement strand
CCTCGGGCGATACTGCGTCGGTCATTCAGGGCCTCACTTCGGCTGGAAGCGGATACCGCCGTCGAAGCGGATGGTCTCGCCGTTCATGTAGTCGTTCTCGATCAGGGCCTGGACGAGGTGCGCGAACTCCGACGCCTTGCCCATCCGCTTCGGGAACGGGACGGGCGCGGCGAGCTTGGCCTTGAACGCCTCGGCCTGCTCGCCCTGGCCGTAGATCGGGGTGTCGATGATGCCCGGGCAGATGGTGTTGACCCGGACGCCGATCGCGGCGAGGTCGCGCGCCGCCGGCAGCGTCATGCCGACGATGCCGCCCTTGGACGCGGAGTAGGCGACCTGGCCGGTCTGGCCCTCCAGCGCCGCGACGGACGCGGTGTTGATCACCACGCCGCGCTGGCCGTCGGCGTCGGCCGGCTCGGTCTTGGCGATGGCGGCGGCGCCGATCCGCATCAGGTTGAAGGTGCCGATGAGGTTGACCCGGATGACGGTCTCGAAGGAGGCCAGGTCGTGCGGGCTGCCGTCGCGGCCGACGGTCCGCGAGGCCCAGCCGATCCCGGCGCTGTTGACGATGACGCGCAGCGGGGCGCCGGTGTCGACGGCGGCCTGCACCGCGGCCTGCACCTGCTCCTCGCTGGACACGTCGGTCTTGACGAAGACGCCGCCGACCTCGTCGGCGAGGGCCTTGCCCTTGTCCTCGTTCAGGTCGGCGACGACCACCTTGACGCCCCGGGCGGCCAGCGCGCGGACGGTGGCCTCACCGAGGCCGCTCGCGCCACCGGATACGACGGCGGAAACTCCGTTCAGGTCCATAAGCGACACCTTACGTGAGGGACCGAATGTGGTTCGGGGTGATGCTATACAGACGTCGTCGGGCGCTCCGCTCACACCCCGGCGGATCGCGGAGGCGCCTTATTACTCACCAGTTACAATAGGGGTCGCGTTTGCTTCCCGCAGCGGCGGGCACCCGCCGGACATGAGCGAGCGCCCTCCGCAGAGCCAGTCCTACCCCGGCCGGACAGGGGACATGGCACCCGAACCCCGCGACGAGATGCGCGACTACACCGGCGCCGACCTGCTGCACGGCCGCCGCGCGCTGATCACCGGCGGCGACTCCGGCATCGGGCGCGCCACCGCCGTCGCGTTCGCCAAGGAGGGCGCCGACGTCGCCATCACGTACCTGGAGGAGGACGACGACGCCCGGCGCACCGCGGGCCTGGTCGAGGCCGAGGGGCGGCGCTGCGTCATGTTCGGCGGCGACATGGCCGAGGAGCGGCACTGCCGCGAGGTCGTCGAGCACACCGTCCGGCAGCTGGGCGGCATGGACGTGCTCGTCCTGCACCACGGGACGCAGGCGCCGGTGAAGGACGTCCGGGAGATCGGCGGCGAGCAGCTCCGCCGGACGTTCGAGGTGAACGTCTTCGCGGTCTTCTGGACGATCCAGGAGGCCCTGGACCACATGGGGCCGGGGTCGTCCATCATCATCACGGGGTCCATCAACGGGCTGCGGGGCAACAAGTCGCTCATCGACTACTCCGCGAGCAAGAGCGCGGTGATGACGCTCGCCGCGAGCCTCGCGCAGAACCTCATGGACCGCGAGATCCGCGTCAACTGCGTCGCGCCGGGGCCGGTGTGGACGCCGCTGATCCCGGCGACGTTCGATGAGGAGCGCGTCGAGTCCTTCGGGAAGAACGCGCCGATGGGACGTCCCGCCGACCCCGACGAGATCGCCCCGTCGTATGTGTTCTTCGCCTCCAACCGCCTGTCCTCGTACTACACCGGGCAGACGCTCGTCCCCGCCGGCGGGGAGATACATCCGGGCTGATGGAAC
>NZ_JBIQHY010000090.1:7890-12055 GCF_044508335.1 Actinomadura sp. | reverse complement strand
GCGCTGATGGAACTGCAACGTAGCGACACCGGAGAAGCCGGCTACGGACGGCGGAAAGCCGGCAAGGGGTTCGTGTATCTCGGCCTCGACGGCCGTCCCCTGCGAGACCCCGCGGAGAAGGAGCGCATCAGGTCGCTCGTCATCCCGCCGGCCTGGAAGGACGTCTGGATCTGCCCCGACCGCGACGGCCACATCCAGGCGTTGGGCACCGACGCGGCCGGACGCCGCCAGTACCTCTACCACGAGGCGTGGCGGGAACAGCGGGACCGGGAGAAGCACGAGCACGTCCTGGAACTGGCCGAACGGCTCCCCAAGGTCCGGCACACGATCGCCGAGCACCTGACGGGCCGGCGGTACACGCGGGAGCGCGTCCTGGCGGCGGCCGTCCGCCTCATCGACCTCGGCTTCTTCCGCATCGGCGGGGAGTCGTACGCGGCGGAGAACGGCACCTTCGGGCTCGCGACCGTCCTGCGGGAGCACGTCACGTGCCGGCGCGGCGAGGTGACGTTCGAGTACCCGGCCAAGGGCTCGAAGGACCTGTACCGGGCGGTCGCGGAGGAGAACGTGTGCAGGGTGGTCAGCGGCCTCAAGCGGCGCCGCGACGGCGGCCCCGAACTGCTCGCCTACCGGACGAAGGACGGCTGGCACGACGTCACCACGTCCGACATCAACGACTATGTCCGCGAGGTCACCGGCGGCGACTTCACCGCCAAGGACTTCCGCACCTGGCACGCCACCGTGCTCGCCGCGGTCGGGCTCGCGGTGTCGGTGCGCGCCGGCGACAGCGACACCGCCCGCAAGCGCGCCATCGTCCGCGTCGTGAAGGAGGTCGCCGCCTACCTCGGCAACACCCCGGCCGTGGCGCGGGCGTCCTACATCGACCCGCGCATCATCACGCTCTACGAGGACGGCGTGACGGTCGCGCCCGCACTCGGGCGCCTCGGCGTGGACGCCTCCGAGGGCGAGCTGGCCACGCAGGGCCCTGTCGAGCAGGCCGTCCTGGACCTGCTGCGCGCGGCCTGAACGGGCGGTGGGACGACCGGGAGATCACTCCCCTCCGCGCGATCTCGCGATCGTCCACCCGCCCATCCCGTAGAGGCGAACGTCACCAGGCCGACACCCGTTCCCGGGTGGGACCGCGATCCGCGGCCTCCGGCACCTCCAGGCAGTACATGGCGTAGGCGTGCTGGATCACCGGCAGAGCCACGTTCCGCACGCGGACCCCGCCGGATGTGAGGCCCTTCTCCGTCCCCTTGTGCGCGTGCCCGTGGATCGCGAGGTCGGCGCCCGCGGAGTCGATGGCCTCCCCCAGCAGGTAGCTGCCGAGGAAGGGGTAGATCTCCGGCGGCTCGCCTTCAAGGGTGTCCGCGCAGGGCGCGTAGTGGGTCAGGGCGATCGTGACGTCGGTGTCCAGGTCGGTGAGGGACGTGTTGAGCCGCGCGGCGAAGTCCTTGGTGTGCCGGACGAACGCCTTCATCTCGGGCTCGCCGAAGTCGCTGGCGCAGCGGCCCTCGAAACCGCCGCCGAACCCCTTGCCGCCGGCGACGCCGAGCGTCGTCCCGCCGCAGTCCAGGACGGTCGCGTCGCCTTCGAGGACGGTCACGCCTGCGTCCCGCAGCACGGCCGTGATGTCGTCCTCCTCATCGGAGTGGTAGTCGTGGTTGCCCAGCACGGCGACGACCGGCACGCCGAGGTCGCGCAGCTCGCCCGCCGCGACCTCGCCCTCCTCGACCGTCCCGTGCCGGGTCAGGTCGCCGGCGACCAGCAGCACGTCCGCGTGGTCGGCGAGCGCGGCCAGCCGCGCCCGGTACGCCCCCGCCGCCTCCGGCCCGACGTGCAGGTCGCCCGCCGCCGCGACGCGGATCATGAGATCTGCTCCGCTCCGTCGGGCTCGGGCACCGCGACGACGTGCAGCTCGTTGCAGATCTCGCGGCCCTCGGCGGCCTCGCGGGCGGCGTCCTCGACGTCCCGGCTCCGCTCCTCGCTCACGACCTCGCCGCGCAGGTGGACGACGTCGCCGCGGACGTCCACCCGGATGCCGAGCTCGTGCGCCTCCGCGGCGAGCCTCTCCTGAATGTGCGCGGCCAGATATCCGGACACATCGTTCACAGCACGTCCCCCTCGATCACGTCCAGCCGGGTCAGCAGCGCCAGGAACGCGTACGCGTACGGGGACTCGGCGGTCTCCGCGGCCACCCGCCGCCAGTCCACCTGCTCGCGCAGCGCCCGGCCGACGTGCAGGAAACCGCTGAAGTCGCAGGCGGTCTCGGTGAACGCAAGCAGCCGCATCACCATCAGGTCGGTGGCGGGCAGGACCGGCATGAGCACCGCCCCTACCGTCATGTCCTCGGCCCGGCCCAGCAGCTCCCCGTCCACCGGGCGGCCGGACGGGGTGTGGATCAGGTCGATGAGGTGCTCGCCGTCGTACGCCTTCTCCAGCCAGTTCTCCGGGCTCTCCAGATGCGTCATGCCCACCGACGCGAGCGCCTCCAAGGCGACCTGGACGTCGCGCTCGCGCACCACGAAGTCGACATCATGCGTCGACACGGCCGCACCGTGCGCGTACGCGGCGAACCCGCCGGCGAGCGCGTACCCGATCCCGGCGTCGCGGAGCGCGGCGGCGGCGCGCTTCAGGGCGTTGAGCAGGCCGTCGGCGACGCCGCCCGATCCCGGCCCCGGCCCGGCGGTGCCGGACCCGCGCGTAGCGGCCATCGGCTCGGTGTGCACGTCCCCCACGCGTTCCCCTGGTCGGTTCCGGTCGCCGTGGCGGTACCCGGGGACACGCAGGTCATTCCCCCATCCCCGGGGGTCACCCTGGGACGCGGTACGCGGCGGGCGGCGTCGGCGTGGTGCCGAAACAGGTCGCGACGGGATCCTCGATCGAGCACCAGCCGGGCCGGCGCACCGGCACATACCCGGACGGGACGCCTCGGTTGGCGATGATCGACCGATATGTGGGCACGGCGTCGGTCGGACGCCGCGTCAAGGTCGGATCTGTCAGCGCGTCCACCGTGTAGAGGCCGAACCGCGGGCGGTAACTGCCCCACTCGTAGTTGTCGGTGAGGCTCCAGTAGTTGTAGCCCATCATCTTGACGCCGTCGGCCATCGCGCGCTGGATCCAGTAGATGTGGTCGCGGAGATGGTCTGAGCGCGTGTAGCCGTCCGCGCGCGGCTTGCCGTTGTCGGTGGGCATGCCGTTCTCGACGACATAGACGGGCAGGTTCGGGAGCCGCCGCTGGTAGTTCTTGAGGACGTAGTACAGGCCCTCCGGCTCGGGGTCGATCTTCCAGAACTCGCCGGTGATCGCGTACACCGCCGTGAAGTTCTCCAGGTTGGCGCCGTAGTAGTAGTCGATGCCGATGAAGTCGAGCTTGTCGGTGGCGTCGTTGAACAGGGCAGCGTCGAAGATGCCGTTGATGGCCGTCCCGTAGGCGACGTTGCTGGACACGAGGGCGCCCGGGTCGACCTTGTGAATCATGTCGTAGGCGGCCCGATGCGTCTTGAGGAGGGCATCGCGCATCTTCAGCATCTGGCCGAAGTCCATCGGGCGGGTGGTGAGCTCCTTGTAGATGTAGGCGCTGGCCTCGTTGAACGTGATCCAGATGACGCCCTGCCCCTTGTACCTGTTGACGACGAACTGTGCGTTGCGGAGCCAGTCGTCCTGCGTACGGGGGTTGTCCCAGGCTCCCTGGTCGGCGACCCACCCGGGATAGACCCAGTGGTCGAGGGTGAGCATGGGCCGCATCCCGTTCGCCTTGATCCGGCGCACGAGGTCGTCGTAGTAGGCGAGCGCCTCCGGATCACGGTGGCCCCTGCGGGGCTCGATGCGGGCCCACTCGATGGACGTCCGGAACACGTTCACCCCGAGCCCTTTGGCGAGCTTGAGGTCGGACGGGTAGCGGTGCCGGAAGTCGACCGAGTTGCCGTAGGGGTCGGTCACCCCGCTGGCCTTGCGGTCGGCATACCGCGTCCAGTTGCTGTCGGGGAAGAACCCCTCGCTCTGGAACCCGGACGTGGACACGCCCCAGAGGAACCCGGGCGGGAACTTCGCCGTAGCGGGCCCACCGGACGCAGCCGCGCCCGGCACAGGCCCGGCGAAGAGCCCCGCCACCAGAACCAGCCCAGCGGCCAAGGGGCCAAGCCGCCCAGTTCCACGCAACCGCCCA
>NZ_JBIQHY010000090.1:0-7790 GCF_044508335.1 Actinomadura sp. | reverse complement strand
GCCTTCGTCGATCTCGCGGCTTCTCCGCGACCCATCACCGGGTTTGCCGAACACCGCACTCCTCCCGGGCGTCACCTGCGTCTCCTTTGACTTCAGGCGGCCCGGAGGGCGCCGTCAACCCCAGGGTTCAACCGAATCCCATGATCGTGCACGTCCGTAACCGCGGGCGGTCATCGGCGGCGCGGACGCCGGCCGTCCGGGCGTGACACGGCGGCCGCCGGGGCCAGGGACCCCTTTACCGATACGTGATATGCACCACAAATCGCCCAGGAGGCGGCGGACGAGTTTTCCACAGAATGCGGTTCGAGTGCCGGCGCGGGGGCGGCGAAGGCACCATGTAATCGATCTTCATTCGGAGGTTCGTGACCCAGTTCACACTTTTCCCGTGCCGATCGGAATCGACGCAGGCCAAAGGAGGGGCGAGGGATTGCCCACCGGTCCGCGCCGGCCTCGAAATACCCGGAGGGATTTGCCATGCCCGCCCGAGTCTGCATACGTTCCTGCCGGTTCATGCGGCACAGCTGCCGCCCGGATAACAGAACACGCACCCCGACGCGCGGCTGCGGCGCGCACGGCCGGCCTCGATCACGGCGGCCTGCGCGGACCCCCGGGTCGTCCCCCCGGGGACCCCGCCGGAAAGCCGCCGCCGGACGCCGAATCCGTGCAGTCGAGAGGCACGGAACCGGAAGCGGCCATCGCTTTCCCGCGTCCCGCCGAATGGCGCCGCGGAATGGCCGCGGCAACCGAACCCCCGCGGAACGCCTGCGGGGTGACGGCTGCCCGGTAGGCATCACCCGCGAGGTCTGGAGTCATTCTGCATACCCCTCGGAACAACCCCCTGAAGGCCGGATTCACCACTGGTGGCCTCGCGCTCACCACGACCGCGGCGCTCGGCGCGTCGGTCCTCGCCGCGGGTCCCGCGCAGGCGTCGGCGCCGCGGCAGCAGCGGGCCGTCACCGTGACGACCGTCGCGAAGGTCTCCGCCAAGCAGTCCCGGGCCGCCAAGCAGAAGAAGCGCGCGGCCTACGCCGTGAAGTACGCGGCGAAGCAGATCGGCGACCCGTACCGCTACGGCGGCACCGGTCCCGGCTCCTGGGACTGCTCCGGCCTCGCCGGAGGCGCCTGGCGCAAGGCCGGGGTGAAGCTGCCCCGCACCAGCCAGCAGATCTACCGCGCCGTCAAGAAGAAGGTCTCCTGGAAGGGCGCCGTCAAGGGCGACCTCCTCTTCTTCTACAGCGGCCGCACCCACGTCGGCGTCTACGCCGGCCACGGCTACATGATCCACGCGCCCGGCTCCGGCAAGCGCGTCAAGAAGATCAAGCTGACGAAGTACTACAAGCGCCACTTCAACGGCGCCGTCCGCCCGGGTCTCTGACCCCGCCCGGAACGCCCCCCGAGGCCCCGCGGCGCGGCGCGGGGCCTCGGGGGCCGTCACGGCAGCGGCGGGTAGTCGGTGTAGCCGCGGTGGTCGCCGCCGTAGAAGGTCGCGCGGTCGGCGGCGTTGTAGGGGCCGCCGGCCTTGATGCGGGCCGGGAGGTCGGGGTTGGCCAGCCACAGCTCGCCGAAGGCGATCGCGTCGGCCACGCCCTCCCGCAGCGCCGCGGCGCCCTCCTCCGGCCTGGCGGGGAACGACTCCGGAGTCGGATGCGGGTTCAGGATCAGCGTGCCCGGCCACTCGGCGCGGATCCGGCGGGTCTGCTCGCGGTTCAGCTCCTCCATGACGTGCAGGTACGCGAGGCCCAGGGGCGCGAGCTCCCCGATCAGGGCCGAGTACAGCTCCGGCGTGTCGCTCTCGCTGACGCCGCTCGACGTGCCGCCCGGCGACACGCGGAGCGCGACGCGCTCGGGGCCGATCGCGTCCGCGGCCGCCGCCACGGCCTCGACGGCGAACCTGATGCGGTTCCGGACCGTCCCGCCGTAGGCGTCGGTGCGGACGTTGCTGCCGTCGGCGAGGAACTGCTGGATCAGGTAGCCGTTCGCGCCGTGCAGCTCGACGCCGTCGAAGCCGGCCGCGACCGCGTTGCGCGCGGCCGCGGCGAACTCCTCGACGGCCCGGGCGATGTCGTCCAGGGTCATCTCCTGCGGCACGGGGTGGTCCAGCATCCCGTCCGGCGTGAACAGCTGCTCGCCGGTCGCGATCGGCGAGGGGCCGAGCGGCAGCGCGCCGTCCGGGTACAGGACGGGGTGGCCGACGCGCCCGGAGTGCATCAGCTGCGCGAAGATCCGCCCGCCCTCGGCGTGCACGGCGTCGGTCACCGCCCGCCATGCCGCCACCTGCTCGTCCGAGTGCAGGCCCGGCGTCTGGATGTAGCCCTGGCCCCGGACGCTCGGCTGCGTGCCCTCGGTGATGATCAGCCCGGCTCCGGCGCGCTGCCGGTAGTACTCCGCCGTCAGCTCGGTGACGGCGCCGCCCTCGCCCGCCCTGCTGCGGGTCATCGGCGCCATCACGAGCCGGTTGGGCAGCTCCAGCTTCCCCACGGAGATGGGCTCGAACAGTTCCTGCATGACGTCCTCCAGTGGCGTTGTCGCTGGTCAAGAACGTACGAGCCGCCGGGTACGGGGCGAATCCGTAGGGTTTCGGTATTCGGCCCCGTAGTTTGGTCTCGTGCTCTACGGGCGGAACGACGAACAGGCGCGGCTCACGTCGCTGATCGACGGGGCGCGCGAGCATCGGCGCAGCGGCGCCCTCGTGCTGCGCGGCGAGGCGGGCATCGGCAAGTCGGCGCTGCTGGAGGAGGCCGCCGCCCAGGTGCCGCGCGTGCTGCGCGTGACCGGGATCGAGGCGGAGTCCGGCATCGCGTTCGCCGGCCTCAACCAGCTGCTGTGGCCCGTCCGCGACCGGCTGGACGCGCTGCCGCCGGCGCAGTCCGCCGCGCTGCGCACCGCGCTCGGCGAGGCGTCCGGCGGGCAGGGCCGCTTCGCCACCGGGTTCGCCGTCCTCACGCTGCTCGCCGACCTCGCCGAGGACGGGCCCGTGCTGTGCGTCGCCGACGACGCCCACTGGATCGACACCGCGACCGCCGAGGCGCTGCTGTTCGCGGCGCGGCGGCTCGCGGCCGAAGGCGTCGTCATGCTGTTCGCCGCGCGGGACGGCGCGTTCACCGGCACGGGCCTCCCCGAGCTGCGGCTCGGCCGGCTCGCCCGGGCCGACGCCGAGCGCTTCCTCGCGGAGCGCGGCCTGACGCCGCTCGTCCGCGAGCGGGTGCTGCGCGAGGCGGCCGGCAACCCGCTCGCGCTGCGGGAGTTCGCCGCCGCCGGGGAGCGCCCCCCGGAGCCGTCGCCGCTGCCCGTCGCCGACCGCGTCCTCGCGTCGTTCAAGGAGCAGATCGCGCGGCTGCCGGAGAACGCCCGCCTCATGCTGCTGATCGCGGCCGCCGAGGGGCGCGGGCACATGCCGAGCCAGCTCGCCGCCGCGGCCGCGCTCGGCGTCGGGCTCGCCGACCTGGAGGAGGCCGAACGCGCCGGAATGGTGCAGGTCACCGGGCGCAGCATCGCGTTCCGGCACCCGCTGATCAGGGCGGCCGCCTACCAGGGCGCGACGGCGGCGCGGCGCGTCACCGTCCACCGGGCGCTCGCCGAGTCCGCCGACGACCTCGACTGCCGGGCGCGGCACCGCGCGTCCGCCTCGCTCGCCCCGGACGAGGACGTCGCCGCCGACCTGCAGGAGGCCGCCGAGCGCGCCCGCGAACGCGCCGGGCACGCGACCGCGGCGGCGCTCTACCGGCAGGCCGCCGACATGACCCCCGGCCGGGAGGCGCGCGCCGCCCGGCTCGGCGCAGCCGCCTCCCTCACCCTCCAGGCGGGGCGGCTCGACGAGGCCGAGGACCTCGCCGTCCTCGCGGAGAAGCTCGGCGCCGCCGACCTCGCCGGGCTCGCCCGCGTGCACGCCGCCGTCGAGTACGAGCGCGGCGACCCGCGCGCCGCCGCCCGCATGCTGGCCGACCGCGCCGCCGGCCCGGAGATGCTGTGGGCCGCCGCCATGTACGGCTGGGCGTCCGGCGAGCTGCCCGCCGTGCTCCGCGCGTCCCGGCTGCGGCCGGACGACCCGGCGCTCCGCGGCCTGGCGCTGCTCGCGGACGGCGACCACGCGGCCGGCCTGCCGCTGCTCGCCGACCACGTCACCGCGGCCCGCGACGGCGCCGGCGACCGGCTGCGCGCCGCCCAGCTCGCACTGATCATCGGCGCGGACGACGCGGCGCTCGAACTGGCCGCCGCGGAGGCGGCGCACTGCCGCCGGCACGGCCTGGTCGGCGAGCTGCCGACCGTCCTGCAGGTCCAGGCGCAGGCGCAGATCGCGGCGGGGCGGCACGCGGACGCGGCGGCGACCGTCGCGGAGGCGATCGCGCTCGCCCGCGACACCGGGCGCCCGCACCGCGAGGGCCGCCTCGGCGCCGTCCTCGCCCGCGTCGCGGCGATCGAGGGCGACGAGCGCCGGCTGCACGAACTGACGGCCTCCGCCCCGCCGGGCCTCGCCGACGGCGCGTTCGCCCTCCTCGACCTCGGCCTCGGGCGCTACGACGACGCGCTGCGCCGCCTGGAGGAGATCGCGCACGGCCCGCACCGGCACGCCGACGTCCTGTCCGCCGCGGACCAGGTGGAGGCCGCCGTGCGTACGGGCGAGGTCCCGCTCGCACGCGAGGCGTACTCCCGATTCCGGGTCTGGGCCGAGGCGGCCAAGCAGCCCTGGGCTCAGGCCGTGGCCCTGCACTGCGAGGCCCTGCTCAACGACAGCGAGGAACCATACGTCGAGGCGTTGCGCCTGCACGAAAAGTCGATGCGGCCATTCGAGCGTGCGCGCACCGAACTCCTCTACGGCGAATACCTGCGCCGGGCACGCCGCCGGTCGGACGCCCGCGTCCCGCTCCGTTCCGCGGCGTCCATCTTCGAGCGCCTCCGCGCCACCCCCTGGCTGGAACGCGCGCGCGCCGAACTACGGGCCACGGGCGAGTCCGGGACGTCCGTCCCCGCCGCCCCCGACCTCCTCGACCGCCTGACCCCGCAGGAACTCCAGGTCGTCCGCCTGGCCGCCGCAGGAACGAGCAGCCGCGAAATAGCCGCGCAGCTCTTCCTGAGCCCCCGCACGGTCGAGTACCACCTCTACAAGGCCTACCCCAAGCTGGGCATCTCGTCCCGCAAGGAACTGTCCCGCCTGACCCTGGAACCCGCGTAACCGTCCCCGCGGGCCGGCTCGCGCACTGCGAGCCGCTCCCCGGATGGGCGCTATGACAGGGTCCGGCGGAGGAAGTCCTCGGTGAGGCGCCACGCGCGTTCGGCGGGCTCCGGCTGGTAGAACATCGGCGCCTTGCGGTTGTGGAATGCGTGACCGCCGTCTTCCTGGACGTGGATCTCCATGTTCTCCCGCCCGGCCACCGCCTGCTCCACCCGGGCGACATCCTCCCGGGGGATATAGGGATCGGTGCCACCGAAGTGGAACTGCGTCGGAGCATGAATGGCGTCGATCTGGTCCAGGGCTCCGGGCACACCAGACCCGTAGAACGACACCATCGAATCGACCTCGGCCTGGGCGGCGAGCAGGTAGGCCAGCGTCCCACCGAAACAGAACCCGAGGATGCCCACCTTGCCGACCCCAGGCATGCCCTTGAGGACGTCCAGCGCGGCCTTCGCGTCCTCTACGCCCTTTTCCCAGTCGAACTGGGAGACCATCGACACCCCCTTGGGGAGTGCCTCCTCGTCGTGCTTCGTCGTCCAGTTCGGCTCGATCCGCCAGAACATGTCGGGTGCCGCCACCACGTAGCCGAGCGCCACGAGATCCTCGGCGACCGCCTCCATGTAATCGCCCACGCCGAAGATCTCCTGGAGGAGCAAGATCCCCGGCCCGCGCGTCCCCCACACGTGCAGGTCGAACTCACCGTCGGGAACAGCGACCTTCTCAATATGCGCCATGTCACCCGATGATGGCGTAAACCGCACTGGCGTGGGCGACGGTCACCGAATCGGCCGTCATATCGACCTCCGCGAACGCCATCGTCCGCCCCAGCTTGCTGAGCTCGACGCTCACCAGGACGTCCTGCCCCTTAACAGGCCGCTGGAAGGTCGTACTGAGCTGCACGGTCGTCATCGGCACGAACCCGCCCTTGGCCCCGGAGACCGCCAGAACGACCGCCGTATCGGCCGCCGCCATCAACGCCTGCCCCGACAGAGCGCCGCCCTCCCGCGCCAACCGGTCGGACCACGGCAGCCGCAGCACCGCCGTCCCGTCCCCCACCTCCTCCGGGACGAGGCCGAGGTCCAGCACCCAGGGCGCGAAATTGTCACGCAGGATCTCATCGGGCTTCACCGTCATCCCGACATGATGCACGCTGAGGGCATGCACGAGGAGATCTTCCTGCCCGCCACCTACGCCACCGGGGTCCCCTACGACTCCTTCGCGAAGCTGCGCGCCGAGTCCCCGGTCACCCGCATCCCCGAACCGGCCGTCGGCCCCTGGCCCGCAGGCCCCGGCTACTGGGCGGTCTTCCGGCACGCCGACGTCAAGCACGTCCTGCGCTCCCCGGACCTCTTCTCCTCCAACCTCGGCGCCACCCAGATCCGCGACCCCGACACGCCCGAGGACCTCGCGTTCGTCCGCGCGATGATGCTCAACCAGGACCCGCCCGACCACTCCCGCCTCCGCCGCATCGTCGCCGCCGCCTTCACGCCCCGCGCCGTCCGCGCCCTGGAAGACACGATCGACCACCGAGCCCGGACGCTCATAGGTTCGGCCCTGGGCGAGGAAACCGACTTCGTCGAACTGGCCGCCGACCTCCCCGTCTGGACGCTCGCCCACATCATGGGCGTCCCCGAATCCGACCGCCGCCTGCTCTACGACTGGGCGTCCCGCGTCATCGGCTACCAGGACGAGGAGTACGCGGGCATCTCCACCGCCGACGCCGCCACCATGACCCCCATGGCGCAGAAGGCGATGAACTTCCGTCCGACGACCACCACCCGCCCGGACGGCCGCCCGATCAACCCGCGCTCCTACACGGCCCTCGCCGACATGTTCGCCTACGCCCACGCGCTGGCCGCCGAGAAGCGCTCGAACCCGTCCGACGACATCATGTCCCGCATGCTGGAGGGCGGCCTCACCACCCACGAGTTCGAGAACATGTTCTTCCTCTTCGCCGTCGCCGGGAACGAGACCCTCCGCAACGGCATCCCGGGCGGCCTCCTGACCCTCCTCTCCCACCCCGGCGAACTGGCCCGCCTCCGCTCCGACCCGTCCCTGCTCCCCTCCGCGGTCGAGGAGATGCTCCGCTACTGGCCCCCGGTCATGGACTTCCGCCGCACCGCCACCCGCCCCGTCGAACTCTCCGGCCAGAAGATCAACGCCGGCGACAAGGTGGTCGTCTACCACGCCTCCGCCAACCGGGACGAGACCGTCTTCCCGTCCCCCGACCGCTTCGACATCACCCGCACCCCCAACGACCACGTCAGCTTCGGCTTCGGCCCCCACTTCTGCCTGGGCGCCCACCTGGCCCGCACCCAGATGCGCGCCATCTTCCGCGAACTCCTCCCCCACGACATCACCCTCACCGGCACCCCCGTCCGCCTGGCCTCCAACTTCCAGAACGGCCTGAAGCACCTCCCCGTCCACCTCGCCCCCACCCCGTAACCCCGTCGCAAACCCATCGCCGATCTCGGTACCCTTGCGAGACGGGTCGCTAGCTCAATTGGCAGAGCTCCGGACTTTTAATCCGTAGGTTGTGGGTTCGAGTCCCACGCGACCCACCACCCCTGACCAGGGCAAACGCGAGATCGTCCCGGTTTGCCCGCCGCCCGGTTCGCCC
>NZ_JBIQHY010000209.1:0-4759 GCF_044508335.1 Actinomadura sp. | reverse complement strand
GCACCGAGGCAAACAGGTTTTCGCTCGGCTGAATCCGCGTGCCGGCGCACGAACCAATCCGCGTGCCGCCGCACCAACCAATCCGCGTGCCGGCGCACGAACCGGGCCGTCCGGGCGGGATCTAGACTCGGGACATGGTCGAGTCGTGGCAGGAGGAGCTGCGGGCAAAGGGGTATCGGGTCACCCCTCAGCGCCAGCTGGTCCTCGAGGCGGTCACCAACCTGGAGCACGGGACCCCCGAAGAGATCTGCACCGAGGTGCAGCGCACGGCCAGGGGCGTGAACATCTCCACCGTCTACCGGACGCTCGAACTCCTCGAAGAGCTCGGGCTCGTCAAGCATGCGCATCTCGGGCACGGCCCGCCGAACTACCACCTCGCCGCCGATGCCGAGCACATCCACCTGGTCTGCCGGGGATGCCACACGGTGGAGGACGTCGACCCCCGCGCGGCGGCCGGGCTCGCGGACGTCCTGCGGCGCGACTTCGGCTTCGAGACCGACGTGCACCACCTCACCGTCTACGGGCGGTGCAAGGACTGCCGCGCCACATAGTCTGGACGGCATGGAGAGCCCGCTGCTGCAGTCGCCCGGAGCCGTCGCCGCCGATGCGCCCGACCAGGAGGTCGCCGCGCACTACGGGGATCCGACGCGGGAGCAACGCGCGCTCGAACAGGGGGCGGCGTTCGTCGACCGGAGCAACCGGGGCGTCGTCAAGGTGTCCGGGCCTGACCGGCTGAGCTGGCTGCACAGCCTCCTCAGCCAGCACCTGGACGCGCTGAAGCCGTTCGAGCCGACCGAGGCGCTGCTGCTCGGGCCGAAGGGGCACATCGAGCACCACCTCTTCCTGATCGACGACGGCGAGGCGGTCTGGGCGCATGTCGAGCCCGGGGAGGCCCCGTCCCTGGTCGAGTTCCTCGACCGGATGCGCTTCATGCTCCGGGTCGAGGTCGCCGACGTTTCGAGCGAGTACATGGTCGTCACCGGGCCGTCCGGCGCCGAGGGCCTGGCCTGGCCGGACGTCGCCGGGACGACGACGCGGATCGTCCCGCGCGGCGAGTTCCCGGAGGGGCTCAAGCCGGCCGGCGTCTGGGCGTACGAGGCGCTGCGGATCGCCGAGCACCGGCCCCGCTTCGGCCTCGACACCGACGAGCGGACGATCCCGCACGAGGCCGGCTACATCGAGACGGCCGTCCACCTGAACAAGGGCTGCTACCGGGGTCAGGAGACGGTGGCGCGCGTCCACAACCTCGGCCGCCCGCCGCGCCGCCTGGTGTTCCTGCACCTGGACGGCAGCGTCGACCGGCTGCCCGCGCACGGCGACCCGGTGGAGGTCCCGGGCGGGCGGGCGATCGGGTTCGTCGGGTCGGCGGCCCGGCACCACGAGCTGGGCCCGATCGCGCTCGCGATGGTGAAGCGGAACGTCCCGGTGGACGCCGACCTGCTCGCGGGCGGTGTGGCGGCCGCGCAGGAGGTCATCGTCTCGCCGGACACCGGGGCGAACGCGCAGATCGCGTTGCGCCGCCGTCCGGCGAAACACGGCTAGCAGGCCGCGCCCTGGGCGAATATCGTCGGATATGGACGATTTCTAACGGGCGCCGCCCAGGGAAGGTGGGATTCCTGCCAATGGTCGCGAACCTCGGGAAGCGGGAGCCGGCGGCCAGACGCGGGACCCGGCGCCGCCCGCGCCGGGAGTCCGCCCTGGTGTGGTGGGTCCTGTTCGCGGCGTTCGCCGGGTTCGCCTGGTGGCTTCAGTCGTGGCGGATCGCGCTGCTCGGCCTGCTGGCCTGGTGCCTGTACCAGTTCATGCTCGTCCCGACCATGTGCCGCATCCTGAGCCAGCAGGGCGCCGCCTGCACCGAGCGCACCCGGGGCCGGCTGTTCGCCTGCGGGCCCGACCATCAGCGGCTCCGGAACGACGCGCTGTGGCGGCTCGCCGGGCTCCGCAACCCGTTCCAGAAGGAACCCGCCGAACCTTCCCGACCGCCGCGGGAGGACGGCGAGACCGGGGTCGTGGTCGTCTCCCCGGACCTCCGCGGGCGGCTCACGCTGTTCGACCGCGCCCTGATCCTGCTGGCGGCCGCCGGCACCGTCGCGGTGGTGGTCGGCACGATCTACGGCTTCCGCTGACGCCGCCCGGGGTCCGCGCGCCTCGCGGGGCTCACACGTCGAGGATCAGGGTGATCGGGCCGTCGTTGACGAGCGAGACCTTCATGTCGGCGCCGAACTCGCCGGTCTCGACCTTGGCGCCGAGGCCGCGCAGTTCGCGGACGACGGCGTCCACGAGGGGCTCGGCGACCTCGCCGGGCGCGGCCGCCGTCCACGACGGGCGGCGGCCCTTGCGCGCGTCGCCGTAGAGGGTGAATTGGCTCACGACGAGGAGCGGGGCGTTCACGTCCGAGCACGACTTCTCGTCCTGCAGGATGCGCAGGCCCCACAGCTTCGAGGCCAGCCTGCGGGCCTTCTCCGGGCCGTCGTCATGGGTCACGCCGACGAGCGCGAGGAGCCCGGGGCCCTCGATCTCGCCGACGACCCGGCCGTCCACGGACACGCTGGCCCGGCTCACCCTCTGGACTACCGCACGCATGACCATGCATTCTGCCGCCTATGGGAGCAACGACGCTCATCACGGTGGCGCCCACGGGTGCGGAGTCCGCGAAGTCGGACGTGCCGGCCCTGCCCGTCACCCTGGATGAACTGGTCCAGACGGCCAAGGAGTGCGAGGCGGCCGGCGCGGCCGTGATCCACGTGCACATCCGCGACGACGACGCGCGGCCGACGCTCGACCTGTCCCGGCTGCGGGACACGGTCGCGGCGCTGCGGGAGAGCACGGGACTGATCGTCCAGTTGTCCACGGGCGGCGCGGTCACCGACCCTTACGAGGACCGTCTCCGCGTCCTGGAGGCCGAGCCCGACATGTGCTCGCTCACCTGCGGGACGGTCAACTTCGGCGACGACGTCTTCATGAACCCCTGGCCGTTCATGGTGGAGCTGTACCAGCGCACCCAGGAGCTGGGGGTCGTCCCAGAGTTCGAGCTGTTCGACCTGGGGCATGTGGCGGCGCTGCACCGGCTGCTGGACAAGCACGGTCTTCCGTATGGCGGGCACGTCCACTGCGACCTGGTGATGGGCGTGCCCGGCGGCATGCCGGGGGACGCGCGGACGCTGGTCGCCGCCGTGGAGGCGCTGCCGTCCGGTGCCACCTGGTCGGCCACGGGCATCGGGAGGACGTCCCTCCCGGTGATGTTCGCGGCGCTGTCGGCGGGCGGGCACCTGCGCGTGGGCATGGAGGACACCGTCACCTTCGCGAAGGGGCGGCCGGTGACGGCGAACGTCCAGCTGGTGGAGCGTGCGGCTCAGGCCGCGGCGCTGGCGCAGCGTCCCGCCATGTCCGCGGCGGACGCACGCGCCCTGCTGAAGACCAAGCGCTGAGACGTCCGGCGCTGAACGTCCGGGCGCTGAGACGTCCGGCGTTGAACGTCCGGGCGCTGGACTCATCGAGCGCTGAATTTCAAGGGTCGAATACCCGGCGCCGCCGATCTTGGGGTTATCCACAGGATGTGATTCCACTTCCCTGGGGTGGGGCGGGTACTTGACCATGGAGTTAGCGGGTCCGCCCCCGGGTGGGTGGGGCCGGCCCTGCTTTTTGGGCGGCGCCCTGCTTTGGGCGGCTTTCTCGGGCGGCGGCCGCTCCGGCGGGCGGCCGTCCCCGACGGTATGGAGGGGTGCGGTGGACGTCAATCCTGTGCTGGTCAACCCTGTGCTGGTCGAGGTGGAGCGCTCCGGGTTCGTGGAGTCGCGCCACCGCGGGACGGCGGTCGGGCTCGCCGCGGACGGCGGCGTCGCGCTCCGGCTGGGCGACCCGGACGCGCCGATCTTCCCGCGGTCGGCGAACAAGCCCATGCAGGCGGTCGCGATGCTGCGCTGCGGCCTCGGGCTGGACGACGAGCTGCTCGCGCTGGCGGCCGGCAGCCACTCCGGCGAGGACTTCCACGTCGAGGGCGCGGAGAAGATCCTCGCGGGCGCCGGGCTCGTCGCCGACGACCTGCGCTGCCCGGAGAGCTGGCCGATCGACCCGGAGGCGCAGCAGGCCGTCTCCCGTGCCGGCGGCGGGCCGTCGCGGATGCGGATGAACTGCTCCGGCAAGCACGCCGCGATGCTCGCGACGTGCGTGGCCGCCGGATGGCCCGTCGACACCTACCTCGACCCCGAGCATCCGCTGCAGCTCGCCGTGCGGGGCGTCGTCGAGGAGCTGACCGGCGAGACGGCCGCGGCCGTCGGCGTCGACGGGTGCGGCGCGCCGCTGTTCGCGGTGTCCACGGCCGGGGTCGCGCGGGCCTTCCGGGCGCTCGTCCTCGCCGCGCCCGGCACCCCTGAGCGCCGTGTCGCCGACGCGATGCGGACCCACCCGCAGTGGACGTCCGGCACCCGGCGCGAGGAGCGGCAGCTCATGGACGCCGTCCCCGGGCTGCTCGTGAAGTGCGGCGCCGAAGGAGTGGACGCCTTCGCGTTCGACGACGGGCGCGCCGGAGCCGTCAAGATCGACGACGGGGCCATGCGGGCGCGGACGCCCGTCACCGTGGCGCTGCTGCGGGCGCTCGGCATCGACGCGCCGGGGCTGGACGGTCCTGCGGTCGTCGAGGTGCGGGGCGGCGACGGCGTCGTGGGCGCCGTCCGCCCCGCACCCGGAATGTTCTAGCGGCCGGGTGTTCAGCGGCCGGGTGTTCAGCGGCCGGGTGTTCAGCGGCCGGGTGTTCAGCGGC
>NZ_JBIQHY010000208.1:0-4782 GCF_044508335.1 Actinomadura sp. | reverse complement strand
GAGGACGACGGCGAGGACGACGGCGATGGAGAGGCCGAAGGGGACGGCGGTGCGGCCGCCGGCGCGTCGGCGGCCGGAGACGGGGGCGGGGCCGCCAGCGAGGCGGTCGCCGCGGCGATGCCGGCGGTGAGCGTCACCGACACGGCGGCGGTCGTGGTGAACAGGGCGAGAAACCTTGTCGACATGTTCTGGGCTCCTGATGGTGACTTCGTTCTGTCACCGCGATTGTTACCCAGAGTGATCGATTGACAACACTAGGTTACGAGACTTCGTCGACGAGGAGGGTCTGGAGAACGCGGCCGAGGTCGCCGGAGCGGTCGGCCAGGGTCGCCTCGCAGAGGGCGCTGCCGCCCGGGTTCGCGTGCAGGGACGCGGCCATGCACAGCCACTCGCCGGCGGGGTCGCGGTGCAGGGCGACGGTCAGGTCCGTGTTGATGATCAGCCACTTGGAGAGGTCGAGCTGGCTGCCGATGCCGGACGCGCTGTCGGCGAGGCGGAGCGCGTGGATCAGCGGCGTGTCGGTCTCGCCGACGACGAGCGGGATCCGCGAGCGCGCCCAGACCGTGCCGGGGCCGGGCTCGGCGAACGAGCCGTGGACGAGGCGCCATTCCATCGACGCGAGGTAGCCGTGCACGTGGAGGCCGTGCCATTCCCCGAAGGGCCGCGCCGCGGCGGGCAGGGGCGGCGGGGGCGCGGTGTGCACCACCGGCTCCAGGTGGGACGGCGCCGCCAGGATCCGCCAGGCGGTGGCGCGGACGACCGTGCGCCCCTCGTGGGTGATCTCGCCTTCGAGGAGGCTGACCCGTTTGCCCGGACGCGCGGTGCGGACGCTCACCTCGAGTTCGGCGACCGGGACGGGGCTCAGGATCTCGACCGTCACGCGCGCCACGCGGGTGCCGGGGACGGGGTCGTGCCGCTCGAAGGCCCGCCCGACCAGGGCCGCCACCGGTCCGGCGTGCTGAAGGCCCGGCGACCAGGGGCCGGCCGTGGCCGCGGTGGAGGCGAACCGGCCGTCCCCCAGCGGCTCGTAGTACGTTTCGGCGGGCGCGTCCTCGGTCATGCGGCTCCTCCCACGTCCTAGAATGCCATTCTAGACAGGTTCAGGAGCAGAGCTTCGACGTGGCCGTGCCCGTCTCGATCGCCGGGGACGAGGACGGCGACGGGCTCGGGGCCACCTTCACCTTCTTCACGCCGTCCCAGTCCGCGCCCACCATCACCTGCAGCCGGGACCCCAGCGACGGCACCTTCTTCAGCTTGGCGCCGGGGATCGCGGCGGCCAGCGTCCTGGCCGAGTCCGCCCGGTCGGGGCCGTACTGGATCTGCGTGGTCCGCAGGCCGCGCCGCGCCACGCCCGGCGCGACCGTCACCTTGAAGCCGAGCCCGCGCAGCTGGCCGCCCGCCTTCGTGGCGAGGCCCGGCGTGCCGATCGCGTTCAGCACGCGGACGGAGATGTCGTCCGGCGGCACGGTCAGCTCGTCCTCGGGCTTCTGCGTCGGCGTGGCGCTCGGCTTCGCGGTGTGCCGGGCCAGCGGCTCGTCCCGCCGGATCCGGGTGAACAGGTCGCGCGCCTTCCCGTGGTCCCACTGGACGGTCGACTGCGGGGTCGGCGCGTTCCACAGGACGGCGTTGTAGTCGGGGTCGGCGAGCGGCACCTTCGCGAACGTGAGGTCGTCGGTCGAGAGGTTCTTCATCTGGTCGGCGAGCTTCGGCAGGTTGTCGGCCAGCTTCTCGTCGACCCGCAGCGACTTCAGCGCCGCGTTCAGGAACTTCGTCGACTTGACCGGGTCTCCGAGCGTCTTCGTCGACAGCGCCTGCTTCATCATCGCCGCGATGAACTGCTGCTGCCGGTCGATGCGGCCGAGGTCGCTGCCGCCGGTCAGAGCGTAGCGGGCGCGGGCGAAGGCGAGGGCCTTCAGGCCGTCGACGTGGGACGTGCCCGCGGGGAGCCTCAGCCCGCTCTTCGCGTCGTTGACCGGCTGCTCGACGCACACGTCGACGCCGCCCAGCGCGTCGACCATATGGACGAACCCGTAGAAGTTCACCTCGACGTAGTGGTCGATGGACACGCCCGTCGCCTGCTTGACCGTGCTGACCGTGAGGTCGGGGCCGCCGAACTGGTACGCCCAGGTCAGCTTGCCCGGACGGGCCGGGACCCGCGTCCCCTTCGCGCCCTCCGACCCGTTCGACCTGTGCGCCGGGATCGTGACGTAGGAGTCGCGCGGCAGGCTCACCACCGACACGCTGTCGTGATCGCGCGACACGTGCACCAGGAGCATCGTGTCCGAGCGCTCTCCGGGCTCGTGCCCGAGCTTGGCGGCCTTCTGCTGCGCCTTCGTCAGCCCCTCGCGCCGGTCGACGCCGGCGACCAGGATCGTCATCGCGCCCTTCGGCGCGTCCCGGCCCTTGCCGAGCCCGTCCACCGACACCTTGTCGATCATGCCGGTGACGTAGTTCTGGAACGCCCACGCGCCGCCCGAGGTCAGCAGCACGAACGCCGACATCGTCCCGGTCAGGGTGAGGAACCGCTTCTGCCGCCGGGCGCTCATCGCGGCGCGCGGGCTCAGCTGCCGGCCGGGCCGGCGCGGGCCGCGCGGGCCGTCCACCGTCACCCGCGGCGCGGGCATGCCGTCGATCGTCACGCCCTCGATGCCGTCGCCGTCGTCGCCGCCCGGCGCCGCGTGCGAGCCCGGACGCGGCCGGAAGTAGCGCTCCAGCGGATCGGCGTCCGCGGGACCGCCGCGACCCGAGTCGTGCCCGTCTGCCATGCCGGCCGCCGCCCTCCCGAAGATCACGTTCCACCGCGAGTCCCCACCACTCTAAAGTGGGGGGCGCCCGTCCGTTCGCTACCTGGACCTCGTGTCCTTGCAGTAACGTGGCGCCGTCTTGACCACACCCCGGCGGCCCGCACGCGAACCTGGGTGGCGTGGGCTGCGTCAGGCAAGCGAGCAAGAGAGGAAGGGGCGCCCGCCTCCGGTCCCGCCGGCCGGCGCGCGCCCGCGAGTCCACATGAATTCGTCTCCCCGTGCCCATCGCGCCATGAACCAGGAAGCCCAGTACGCCGTGAAGTCCCGTCCCGAGTCCGGTGAACGCACCTGGCCCGCGGTGTCGGTGGTCATGCCCGTCCTCAACGAGCAGCGCCACCTCGCCGACGCCGTGCGCGGCATCCTGAACCAGGATTACCCCGGCGAGCTGGAGCTCGTGCTCGCGGTCGGGCCGTCCCGCGACCGCACCGAGGAGATCGCCCGCAAGCTCGCCGCCGAGGACCCGCGCGTCCTCGTCGTCGCCAACCCGACCGGGCGCACCCCGCAGGGCCTCAACATCGCGATCAAGGCGTCGCAGTACTCGATCATCGTCCGGGTGGACGGGCACTCGCTGCTGCCGTCCGACTACGTCCGCGCGGCGGTCGAGACGATGGAGGAGACCGGCGCCGACAACGTCGGCGGGATCATGGCCGCCGAGGGCGTCACCCCGTTCGAGAAGGCGGTGGCGCGCGCGATGACGTCCAAGCTCGGCGTCGGCAACGCCCGGTTCCACACCGGCGGCGAGGCCGGCGAGGTCGAGACCGTCTACCTCGGGACGTTCCGGCGCAGCGCGCTGGAGCGGGTCGGCGGCTACGACGAGACGTTCGTCCGCGCCCAGGACTGGGAGATGAACCACCGCATCCGGGAGACCGGCGGCCGGATCTTCTTCACCCCGCGCATGCGGGTCACCTACCGGCCCCGCCCGAACCTGCGGGCCCTCGCCAAGCAGTACTTCCACACCGGCCGCTGGCGGCGCGTCGTGGGGCGCGAGCACCAGGGCACGCTGAACCTGCGCTACCTCGCGCCGCCGATCGCCGTGGTCGCGATGGCGGCGGGCGCGGTCGCCGGGCTGTTCGGGTTCTGGCCCGGCTGGATCCTGCCCGGCGGGTACGCGGCCGCGATGATCCTCGGCGCCGTCGTGGAAGGGCGCGGGCTGCCGCTCTCGGCCTGGGTGCGGCTGCCGCTGGTGTTCGCGACCATGCACGTGACCTGGGGCATCGGCTTCCTGACCAGCCCGCCGCGGCTCGGCCAGCCCACCCCGGTGAAGCCCGGCGAATCCGTCCAATAGCGCGCAGACCTGGACCCACCCGCGTATCCCCGGTGGTCATCGGCCCGCCTCACCGTTAGGTTGGGCGGGATCCCGCCCGCGGTACGGAGGTGTCATGTCCAACGGAGCACGCCACGGCCTCGGCGTGGTGATCGGCCTTGTCGTGACGCCGGTCATCGCGTTGTGCCTGTCCTACGGCGCGACCAAGTACACCGAGTACTTCCGGTACTTCGTCATCAGGGGCGGAAGCGAGCGCTGGGCCGCCACGGCCCTCGTCGTGGTCGCGGCCGTCCTGGTCGGCCTCGTGGCGGGCTCCCGGACCTCCCCGCTCGCCTCGCTCATCCCCGGTTTCGTCTACACGGTGGTCGGGATCCTCTGGGTCGTCGCTCCGCGCTGGTCCGTCGGGCATTCCGGGCGCGACCTGCTGCCGCGCGACATCCACATCGGCTACACGGTGCTCGCCCCGTACGGCGTCTTCCTGCTGCTGGGCGTCGCGCTCCTGGCGGCGTCGCTGCCGCCGTCGCGGTGGAGGGCGAGCACGCGCGCCGGCGCGGTGCCCCGCTTCACCGGCCCGCCGCCCGCGCCGATGGGCCCGCCGCCCATGCCGGGCGGCCCCGCGCCCATGGGGGCTCCGCAGCCGCCGCCGGCGCACGGCCCGTCCTGGCAGGGCGCACCCCAGTACGGCGCGCCGCCCGCGCAGCCCGCACCGCCGCC
>NZ_JBIQHY010000089.1:0-30897 GCF_044508335.1 Actinomadura sp. | reverse complement strand
GCCCCCGCTCAGCCCGCCACCGCCGCGGCGATCGCACCGAGCGCGACGATCGACGCGATCAGCACCGCCGTCAGCGTCCAGCACAGCCTCCGGCTCGGTTCGAGACGCTCCCGGCGCGGCGGCGTCTCGGCCGCCGCCAACCGGTTGAACATGGCGAACCGGGCCGCGAGCTCCCGGTCCTCGCGGCACAGCCCCATCTCGATGAGCGCGAGGACGCGGCTCTCGTGCAACGGCAGGCTCATCGCTCCTCCAGGCCCGTCGGGGCTACATCGGCGCTCCTTACTGACTAACCCGGAGAAGCAAGATCTATCGCTCAGATCTATCGCAACCGACCTAATTGGGACAGATCACTCGTCGCGCGGGCCGAACTCGACGCAGCAGTAGCCGGAGTGGGGGGCGAGCTCGGCCCGGACGCTGGACGCCCCGAGGCCGTCCACCATGCCCGCCAGGAAGGCGTGGTTGACCCTGCACACCAGCCCGGGATCGTCCTCGGCGAGCGGGTGGAACGGGCAGTTGCGCAGCCGCAGCCGCGTCGGCCCCTCCCGGTCGGGCTCGAACCCGTGCCGCTCCAGCACCTCGGCCGCGCAGGTCAGCGCCCGCTCGGTGCCGAGCCGCCCGCCCCTGGCGGGCCGGCCGGCCTCGCCGAGCGCCCGGCCGCGCTCCTCGGCGGCCCGCAGCGCCGCATCCCGCGCGCTCTCCCCGGGCCGCTGCCCGCGCACGGCGTCCAGCAGGATGCTCGCGAGCAGCGCGTGCTCGCGCTGCGGGATGCTGACCCGCACGTCGACGCCGGACGGCTCGTACACCTTCGGCGCCCGGCCCACCCGCCGGACGCCGGACGGGTTGGCGTAGCGGGCGCTCAGCAGCCCGGCGTCGACCAGCTTGTCGAGGTGGAACGCGGCCAGCTTGCGGGAGATGCCGACGCTCGCCGCCGCCTCGTCCCGGGTCACCGGCGCCTTCGCCGCGCGGATGAAGGCGTACATGCGGCGCCGCAGGTCGTCGCTGAGGATCGCGGCGGCCGCCAGCCCGGCGGAGTCGGAAGTCACCCCACCACCCTAACCCGCGATCACGGTAACACCCAAAAATCTCGACGAAACCGGATGAGACTCCCCTCGGACTCGCCCCTATTGACGGATCACTGCTATAACACCAATACTCGTTGGTGAAACAGGAGGTCGTCATGGACGATCCGCAGCAGCAGGCGAAACGCCCGGTGAGCGCGCTCGCCGGGAGCTACGGCCATCCCCTGCACCCGATCTTCGTGACGGTGCCGATCGGGGCGTGGGTGGCCAGCCTCGTGTTCGACGTCGCGTCGCACGTGGCCGGCGACCCGGGCTTCCTGGCCGAGGGCTCGCTGTGGCTCATCGGCCTCGGCGTCGCGGGGGCGCTCGCCGCCGCCGCGACCGGGTTCCTCGATCTGCTCGCCGTCCCGCCCGGGACGCGGGTCTTCCGCACCGCGCTCGTCCACATGTCCCTGAACCTGGCCGTGACGGCCGCCTACGCGGCCGCCTTCGGCTGGCGCCTGGACGACACCGGCGGCCCGGTGGCCCCGGGCCGCATCGCGCTGTCCGCCGCGGCCCTGGCCGCCCTCACCGCGTCCGGATTCCTGGGCGGGAAGCTCGCCTACCGCTACGGCGTCCGCGTAGCCGACGAGAAGACGCAGGCCGAGGGCTTCACCCGGACCGGGACCGCACCCCGTCACACCGCCGACCAAGGAGAGAACGCATGACCATCGCCGCACTCGTCACCTGGCTCATCACCGCCGCGGGCGGCTTCTACATGCTCGGCACCTGGATCACCCGGGGCGGTGCGCGCGGCGGGACGTCCCGCCTGCCCGTCCCGGTCGTGTTCGGCCACTTCGCGCTCGCCGCAGCCGGCCTGGTGGTCTGGATCATCTACCTGCTCGCCGACGCGCAGGCCCTCGCCTGGACGGCCCTCGTCCTCCTCGTGCCCGTCGCCCTGCTCGGCTTCGTGATGTTCTTCCGCTGGCTGGCCGTGACCCGCGCCCCGGCCGTCCGCACCGCCGGCGGCGCCCCCGGCTCCGCGCAGGCCGCCGAGGCCCCGGAGCGCGCGTTCCCCGTCCCCGTCGTCCTCGGCCACGGCCTCTTCGCGGTGGCGACCCTGCTCCTCGTCATCCTCGCCGCCCTCCAGGCGTAGCGGGGCGGAGCGGCAAGCGCCACGGAGACGAAATACAGCAGGCACCTCTGGCCATGAGGTGCCTGCTGTGGGTCGGGCGGTCGGGCGAACCGGACCTCGCGGTCCGGGTCAAGGCTTCGTCCGATGCCCGGGTTCTTCTGTTCTCAAGGCGGGGTCAGGTTCCGGCGACCACTTCCTTCTCTGGCTCGGGGACGGGTGGGGCGGGCCGAAGGCGGCGCGGGGTCATGCCAAGGGCGGCGATCGCAGCGATCACCATGAACCCGGCGACCATCAGCCAGGCGTTGACGTAGGAGGCGTGCACCTCGGGCCAGCCGCGCGGGGTGCCGAGGGCGGCGACGGCGAGGCTGACGCCGAGGACGGTGCCGATCTGCCGGCTCATGTTCACCACGGCGCTGCCGGTGGCGTAGCGGTGGGACGGCAGCTCGACCGCGGCGGCCGACAGGATGGTGGGGAGGGCGAGGCCGACGCCCGTCCCGCCGATGAGCCAGCCCGGCAGCAGCTGGGACGCGTACGCCGGCGCCGGGCCGAGGCTCATCGCGATCATGGCGACGCCGAACGCGCACAGCATGCACCCGACGGCGGTGATCAGACCGACGGGGACCCGGGCCGCGGCGAGCCGTCCGGCGATGAGCGCCATGATGGGCACCATCAGGGGGCCGGGCGCGACGGCGAGCCCGGTCCTGATGGGCGAGTAGTGCCAGACCTGCTGCATCCACAGCACGCCGAGCAGCAGGTTGGCGGCGAACGCGACGGTGAACAGCAGCACCGCGGCGTTCGACCAGAAGAAGGTGCGGACGGCGAGCAGCGCGGGCTCGATGACCGGCGCGGGGTGCCGCAGAGAGCGCAGCCAGAACCAGGTCAGCCCGAGCAGCGCGGCGCCGATCACGACGGTGGTGCGCTCGCCCGGCCAGTCGTTGATCTTCACCAGGCCGAGGGCGAGCAGGGCGACCGCGCCGGTCAGCACGGCGGTGCCGGGCAGGTCGGGGACGCGGGCGGTGGCGCCCTCGCGGGAGTCGGGGACGAGCCGCAGCGCGAGCACCACCGCGGCGATCCCGATGGGGACGTTCACCTCGAACACCCAGCGCCAGGAGACGTCGACGAGGACGCCGCCGATCGCGGGGCCGGCCGCGGCGGCGATCGCCGAGGACGCGGACCAGATCCGCACCGCGCCGCCGCGCCGCGCGGCCGGCATCGCCGACAGCAGCAGCCCGAGGCTGGTGGGGATGAGGGCGGCGGCGCCGGCGGCCTGCAGGACGCGGAAGCCGACGAGCCACCACAGGTCCGGGGCGGCGGCGCACGCCTGGGAGGCGAGCGTGAAGACGGTGAGGCCGAGGACGAGCCCGGCCTTGCGCCCGTACCGGTCGGCGAGCCGGCCGAGCGGGACGAGCAGGGCGGCGAACACGATCGCGTAGGCGTTGAGCACCCAGGAGAGGTCGGCGATCGGCGTGCCGGCGAAGTCGCGGCCGATGTCGTCGAAGGCCACGTTGACGATGAACAGGTCCAGGCCCGCCATGAAGGAGGCGACGGAGAGCACCGCGAGGACGGGGCCGGTGCGTACCTGACTTTGTTTCACCATAGTCAGGGACGCTAGCGCCCGGCCTGACTTTGGTCAAGCGAAGTCAGCAGGTTTATAGTGGTCGCGTGACAATCGCACTTGAGGGGCACTTCGCCGACCGCGACGCCTGGTCGATGCAGAACTGCCCGGTCGCCCGCACCCTGGCCGCGCTCGGCCCGCCCTCGGCGGTGCTGGTGCTCAGCGAGGCGTTCTTCGGCACCAATCGTTTCGGCGACTTCGTGCGCAACCTCGGCATGACCGAGTCCGCCGTCACCGCCCGCCTGCGCCACCTCGTCAAGGCGGGACTGCTCACCCGGGAGCCGTACCAGGAGCCCGGCCAGCGCACGCGCTACGAGTACCACCTGACCAAGATGGGCCTGGACCTCGCACCCACCCTCGTCAGCCTCATGGAGTGGGGCGAGACGTACCTGCCACACGAGGAGGGGCGCCAGGTCATGCTGACCCACGCCCGCTGCGGCGAGCGCGTGACGGCGCAGGTCCGGTGCGCGGACGGCCACGACGTCGCGGTGGACGAGATCATCATGCGCCCGCCCCACCCCGAGGAGCAGCCCGATTAACCGTTGAGCTGCGGCGTGTTGCCCTTATGACCGCGCCGATAAGGGCAACACGCCGCACGTCAACGGGACCCGCCGGCGAGGCGGAGGGCGTGCTCGACCAGCGACACGAGGACCTCCTTCGCCGAACCCGTGCGGCGCGCGTCGCACATCAGCACGGGCACGTGCGGGTCGATGTCCAGGGCCGTCCGGATCTCCGGCGGGTCGTAGCGGTCCGCGTCGTCGAAGCAGTTCACCGCGACGACGAACGGCGTGCCCTTGCGCTCGAAGTAGTCGATCGAGGCGAAGCTCGCCATCAGCCGCCGCGTGTCGGCGAGCACGACCGCGCCGAGCGCGCCGCGCGACAGCTCGTTCCACATGAACCAGAACCGCTCCTGGCCCGGCGTCCCGAACAGGTAGATCGCGACGCCGTCGCGCAGCGTGATGCGCCCGAAGTCCATCGCCACCGTCGTGGTGGTCTTGGCGGCGACGCCGTCGAGGTCGTCGACGCCGATGCTCGCGTCGGTCAGCGCCTCCTCGGTGCGCAGCGGCCGGATCTCGCTGACCGCGCCGACCAGCGTCGTCTTCCCGACGCCGAAGCCGCCGGCGACGAGGATCTTCAGCGCGACGCGGGGGCCGTCCTCCCGGTCGCCGGCGTCGTCGGACGCGGGCGGGGCGTCGTAGCCGGTGGAGAGGGCACGACCCCCCGCGCTCCCCTGGGCTACTCCGTCGGTTCTAGAGCGCGCGGAGTTCATCGAGCACCATCCTGAGCAGGTTCTGGTCGGTATGCGGCTGGATCATGGTCGGCTGCCCGGTCGGCGAGACCGGCGTGGACCACCGCTGGACGTCCACGAGGCCCGACTCGATCAGGTCGCCGGCCAGCACCCGGATCACGCCGAGCGGCAGGTTCAGGTCGGAGGCGAGGTCGGCGAGGGCGTGCGGGCGGCGGCACAGCGCGAGCAGCCGGCGCTGGTGGCGGGACAGCCGCCCCGGCTCGGCCGGCGGCCGCCCGGTCGCGACGAGGATCGCCACGATGTCGAGCGGCTCGCCGGCCGGCCGGGTCCGCCCGCGCGTGACCGCGTAGGGGCGGACGATGGGCCCGGCGGCGGCGTCGAGCCACCGTTCCCTGCCGGGACCCCGGGGAGCACCGGGCACGTCACTGGGGTCCATGGCGGGTCACCTGGGTCCGGGGCCGGCGGCGCTCTGCCTGATCCCGGTGGACAGCTGCCGGCCGACGCGCTTGACCAGCATCGTCATCTCGTAGGCCACGAGGCCCGCGTTGGCGCCGACCTCGCTGAGCAGCGCGAGGCAGCTGTTGGCACCGGCGGGCACGACGAAGAACAGCCCCTTGTCCATCTCGATGAGCGTCTGCCGGATCTCGCCGGACTCCAGCTGCGGCTTCGCGCCGATCGCGAGGCTGTGGAACCCGGCGGCGAGGGCCGCGAGGTACTCGGCGTCCTCGCGGCCGACGCCGCGCGACTTGCCCATCACGAGCCCGTCCCGGGACAGCACGACCACCTTGCGGATCTGCGGGACGCGCTCGACGAGGTCGTCGAGGAGGAAGTTGAGCTCGGCCGCGACTCCCTGCTGGGTCATGATCTTCCCTCCATGCCGTCGGCCGGTCCTTCGTCCTCGTCCCTGCCCCGCAGCCAGCCGGCCTGCAGGGAGGCGAACAGGTCGCGGGACGCCTCCGCCGAGCGCTCCTCCCACGCGGCGATCGCGTCGTCGGGAGGCGCCGCGGCGGGTTCGTCGAACCCGTCCGGGTCGCGCAGCTGGGGCGCGAGGTTCCCGCCGCGCACGCGGCGCGGCAGCGGGGCGCGCCCGCCGTTGCCGGCCCGGGCCTGCGTCTCGCCGAACGAGGCGGGCGCCTCGTACCGGCCCGTCCCCGCGTGGGGGTCGTGGCCGTAGGCGGGGATGCGCGGGCCCGCGGCCTGGAACGGGCGCGTGGCGTCGAACACCGGCGGCGGCCCGGGCGGGGCCTGCGGCGGCGTCTCGGACGGCGAGCCCCCGTACGACGGTGGGGCGCCGTACGACGTCGGGGTCTCGGTTCCGTCGTACGCGTTGAACCCCACCGCCGCGTCGAACTCCGGCCGATCCTCGGTGGACGCCGGCGTCTCGGGCGGCGCGGCCTCGTAGGCGAGCGCCGTGTCGAAGGCGGTGTCGGGCGCCCGGTCGGGCGCGCCGTTCGCGGGCGGCGCGTCCCGCACGGTGTCGTACACCGGCGCGTTCAGCATCGCGGTCGACGACGGCGCCGACGGCGTCGGCCACTGCCGCGTCGAGCCGTTCGCCGCCGCGCGCCCGTTCTGCCCGCCCGGCCCCGCGACCGGGACGTCGCCGTTCGCCGCGGCGTCCTCGTCGTCGGGCTGGTCGACGTCCACGATCAGCTCGCGCGGGATCAGCACGACGGCGCTGACGCCCCCGTACAGGGACGGCTGGAGGGCGACCTTGATGCCGTGCCGCCCGGCGAGCCGGGCGACGACGAACAGGCCGAGCCGGTCGGTGACGGCCAGGTCGAACTCCGGGGGCCGCGACAGCCGCAGGTTCAGCGCGTCCAGCTCGGCCTGGTCGAGGCCGATGCCGCGGTCGATGACGTCGACGGCGAACCCGTTGGCGCCCATCTCGCCGCGCACCAGCACCTCGGTCGGCGCGGGCGAGAACACGGTCGCGTTCTCGATCAGCTCGGCGAGCAGGTGGATGATGTCGGCGACGGCCTCGCCGATCACCGCGGCCTGCCCGGTGACGACGACGACCTCGACGCGGGTGTAGTCCTCGACCTCGGCGACGGCGGCGCGGAGCACGTCCTCGACGTGCACCGGGCGGCTCCAGCCGCGGCCCGGGGACGTCCCGGACAGGATGACGAGGCCCTCGGCGTGCCGGCGCATGCGGGTGGTGAGGTGGTCGAGCCGGAACAGGTCCTCCAGCGCCTTCGGGTCGGACGCGCTGCGCTCCATCTCGTCCAGCATGCGGAGCTGCCGGTGCAGCAGCGACTGGCTGCGCCACGCGACGTTGAGGAACACGCGGCTGATGCCCTGCCGCAGGTACGACTCGCGGACGGCGGTCTCGATCGCGGTGTGCTGCACCTTGGTGAAGGCGTCGCCGACCCGCGCGACCTCCCGGGTCTTCCCGATGACGAGCGGCGGCGCCTCGGCGTCCACGTCCACCTCCTCACCGCGGCGCAGCCGGGCGACGACGCCGGGCAGCCGGTTGTCGGCGAGGTCCAGCGCGGCGCGCTGCAGGCCGCGCAGCTCGCGGGACAGGCTGCGGGCGGCGAGCAGGGACAGCACGATCGACGCGACGACCGCGAGCAGCCCGAACCCGCCGGCGAGGACGAGCCGCATGACGATCCGCTCGCCGATCGGCTTGGCCAGTTCGTTCAGCGCGAGGCTCGCCTCCTGGACCTTCTGGCCCCACGCCTGCGACAGCAGCTGGGTGGTGGCCTGCCAGTCGGCGGCCTCGGCCGGCAGCCGGTCGCCGCGCGCGTTCACGATCGCGTCCTCGGCGGCGCGGTACCGCTTGAACTGCGGGGACGCGGCGAGCTGCGCCAGCGGCCCGCGGATCTGGTCGTTGAGGTCGGCGAGGCCGGCCTCGAACTCGCGCCGGCCCTCCGCCGCCCACTGGACGAACGCGGTGTGCTCGGCGGGGGTGAGCCGCCCCTTGCGCGCCATCGCGGCGGTGACGAGGGAGTCCTCGCGCAGCATGTAGGCGCGGGCGTTGCCGATGCCGATCAGCGCGCGGCCCTGGGTGAGGATCGCGACGTCGTTGACCGTCACCAGGCCGTCGAAGACCTTGATGACCTGGTCGAGCATCGTGCTGTAGGAGTTGATGACGTCCAGCGGGGCGACCTGGCCGGAGTCGACCCGGCCGCGCAGCCGCGGCAGCGTGTCGAGGGCCTTGATCGCCTCGGCGAGGCGCTGCTTCGTCTCGGGCTGCGCCGCGTCCTGCGCGTCGGACGACAGCGCGGTCCCGCGGAAGGACTTCTCGACGGCGCTGACCCGGGCGCGCTGGGCGCCGAGCTTCTGCTTGTCCTTGGCGTCGCCGGAGACGAGCGCGACGACGCTGAGCGAGCGTTCCGCCTGGAGCTGGTTCACCAGGAACAGGCCGGGCATGCCCATCTTCTCGTACGTCGTCGAGAAGTCGTACTTGTCGAACGCGTCGCCGAGCGTGATGTTCGCGGCGAACGCCCACAGGGTGATGAGCGAGACCAGCGGGACCAGCAGCAGCGCCGTGATCCGCAGGCGGATGGGGCGCCGCCGCCGGGACTTGCCGCCGGGGGCGCCGTCGCGGGGTGTCTTCGAGGCCATCAGATCACAACCTCATGCCGAGGGCGGGCCGGTATCGCGGCCCGTGTCGTGGGGGGATGCGGGGTGTGTCGTTACCGGGGTCTCAGGGGCGCACCTCGTCCAGCGCGGCGCGGGCGACCAGGCCGCGCAGCCTGCCGGAGATCATGGCGACGGCCTGCGCGTGGCCGCGCGCCGCCTTCTCGCGCGAGGTGTACTGCCCGATGTCGGCGTGCATCGCGTGGTCGGACACGATCGTCTGCCAGAGCAGCGGCCGGCCGTTCGCGGCGATGCCGAGATCGACCACGGTGAACCAGGTCGAGACGACCACGACGACGGCGCCGACGCGGATGACGTCCTGCGCGAGCAGGCGTCCCCGCACGTCCAGCAGCAGCCGCTGGGCCTCCTCGGCCGTGGCGGGCCGTCCGTCCGCCCGGTAGTAGCCGACGGACGGGTGATGAGCGGGCGCGTATTCGGGCATGGCACTTCCATTCGCCGAACCGGGGGTCTGCGAACGGGGTGCTCAGTGCGCCGGGTGCTCGTCCCGCGGCCAGGCGCGCAGCTCGCACCACACCGACTTGCCGGCCGGGGTGTGGTCCGTGCCGTGCCGGTCGGCCATGACCGCGACGAGGAACCAGCCCCGCCCCGTCTCCTCCATGAGGTCGACCCGGCGCGGCCGGGGGACCCCGGCGCCCTGGTCGTGGACCTCGATGCGGAGCCGGACGCCGGCGCGCAGCAGCCGCAGGCACAGCGCGGCGCCGGGCGCCGTCGCGTGCCGGACCGCGTTGGTCACCAGCTCGGACACCAGGACCTCGGCGTCGTCGCGGACGTGCGCGATGCCGGACGCGGCGGTGACGGAGCGGCTGAACCGCCGCGCCCGCGGGACGGACGCCCGCTCGGCGGGCAGCGTCAGCTCGCCCAGCAGCAGCGGGGGCGGTTCGTCGATCACCGGCAGGCCCTGCGGCGCGGTGAGGGCGGTGCCGCCGGCGAGGGCGCCGGCGGGCAGTGCGGCGTTGGGGAGTGGACTGCTAGGGAGTTCGATGGTGTGGTGTTCGCCCGACATGATGAACGCCTCCTTGACTAAGGCGTGTCGCCCGGGTCCAGCCCGGCCGGGGTGCGAGGCTGGGGTGGGCGTGGGGGGTAGGCGCGGATGGCGCCGTCTTCCGGAGGGGCGCGGGCCGCATGATGCCGGTCACGACGGCTCGCCCCCCTCGGCATGGGTGCCCGTCCGGCTGCGCAGCAGCCGGGCGGTGCTGGTGAACCACTCGTAGTTCTCCTGCTCGAAGCGGCGGCCCCGCAGGCAGGTGAGGTACGGGCCGAGCGGAGACCCGGTGCGCAGGAAACTCTCCTCGTCGAGGTCGCCGCGCAGGTGCTTCAGGGTGCGCTCGAAGACCTCGACCTTGGCGGCGGCCGCGACCGCCCTGTCCTCGAGCTGCGCGATCACGGATTCGGCGGAGATGTGGTCCACGGCCTGGACCATCACGAGCAGGTTCTCCCGGATGATGCCGGGTTTGGCCGGGGTGCCGGCGAACCGCTCCAGTTCGTCGATGCCGGCCTGGGTGACCGTGTACACCCGCTTGTTGGGGCGGTCGTGCTGGATGATCTGCCGTCCGCGGATCAGGCCCTCCGTCTCCAACCTCGACAGCTCCGAGTAGAGCTGCTGCGGTACGGCATGCCAGAAGTTGGAGACCGACAAATCGAAGATCTTGGCCAGCTGGTAGCCGCTGTACTCGCCGTCGAGCAGCGCCGCCAGCACCGCGTGACGTAGCGCCATCGGCCTTCTCTCCCCGCCTTGACTCAGGGTTGAGACCGACGTTATCAGACAAAGACATGATTAGTCATGCTTTTGACTAGGATTGGTCAGTGCGAATTTTTCGATCTTCGAATTCGCATGTCAGAGGGGTCATGGGCGCGGTGTTCATACGTGCGCCCGCCTGAGGCCGGAGACGCCCGGTTCGAGATCGTCGGCGAGCGCGGCGATCTCTCCGGTGAGGAACGCCTCGCGGGTGAGCCGGCGCTGCATCTTGCCGCTCGTGGTGCGGCGCACGGTGCCGCGCGCGGCGAGCACGACGCTCACCGCGGGCAGCTCGAACGTCCTCGCCACGCGGGCCTTGATGAGGGACGCCAGCTCCTGCAGGGGCGTCCCCGTGGCCGCCCGGGTGCTGATCTCCTGGACGATGACGACGTGCTCGCGGCCGCCGTCCAGTCCCGCGGCCGTCCCGCCGGAACCGGCGTCCGCACCCCCGTCGCCGGTGCCGCCGGCAGTCCCTCCGACATCGGGGTCAATGGCTCCGTCGATGGAGAACGCGGCGCCGACCAGCGCGGCCGGATGGGCCGCCCGCGCCGCCTCCTCGATGTCGTGGGCATGGATATTCCGGCCGTTCACGATGATCAGATCCTTGATCCTTCCGGTGACGAACAGTTCGCCGTCCAGGACGAATCCAAGATCACCGGTGCGCAGATAAGGGCCCTCCCCGTTATTGGTGCGGGCCCCGAAAGTCCGCCGGCTTTCTTCAGGGCTGCCCCAATAGCCCCGGGCGACGCTCCCGCCCCGGACCCAGATCTCGCCGACGCGCCCTTCCGGGCGCTCGGCGCGCGTCTCGGGGTCGACGATGCGCACCTCCAGGGTGACGGGCCGCCCGCTGCTGACCAGCCGCCTGACGCCACCGCGGCCCCGGCCTCCCGCGGCCCCGCCGGTCAGTGCCCCGCCGGTCAGTGCCCCGCCGTTCAGTGCCCCGCCGTCCGCACCGTTGCGAGGGACGGCCACGTCCTTGGTGAGGGCCTCGGCGTCGAAGTCGCGGATCACCGGCCCGCTGCCGATCGGCGCGCCGGTGACGAGCAGCGTCGTCTCCGCCATCCCGTAGCAGGGCATCCACATCTCGGGCCGGAACCCGACCGGGCCGAACCGCTCCGCGAGCGCCTCCAGCGTCGCCGCCCGGACGGGTTCGGCGCCGTTCTTGACGACGGTCAGCGAGGACAGGTCCAGGCCCTCCAGCTGCCGGTCGGTGACGCGGCGCAGCGCGAGCTCGTACCCGAAGTTCGGGGCGACGGTGATCGTCCCCCGGTACCGGGTGATCAGCTCCAGCCACAGCACGGGCCGCTTGATGAACGTGATGGGCGAGGTGAACACGTACCGGCAGCCTAGGTAGAGCGGTTCGAGGAACTGGCCGACCAGGCCCATGTCGTGGTAGTGCGGCACCCAGCCGACGCCGACGGTGTCCGGCGAGCCCTCGATGCGGCGCTTGATCTCCTCGCCGTTGCACAGCAGGTTGCCGTGGCAGACCATCACGCCCTTGGGGTCGCTGGTCGACCCCGACGTGTACTGCAGGAACGCCAGGGTCTCGGGGCGGAACTCCGGGGGCGTCCAGCCGCCGGGGTCGGCGTCCTTGGCCGCCTGGGTGTCCAGGCAGTGGACGCGGTTGCGCAGCCCGGCCGCCCGCAGCCACGCGTCCAGGGTGGCCCGGTGGGCGGTGTCGGTCAGGATCAGCGCGATGTCGGCGTCCTCGATGATGCGGCGGGTGCGGCCGAACCGCCCCGCGTCCAGGTCGGGCAGCGGCGCCGGGACCGCGATCACCCGCGCGTACAGGCAGGCGAAGAACGCCGTGATGAACTCCAGGCCCTCCGGATACAGCAGCAGGACCGCCCGGTCCCGCAGCCCGCGCGCCTCCAGGCGGCAGGCCAGGGCGAGCGCCTTGCGGTCGAGCTCGGCGAACCCGAGCACGTTCTCCTTGTACTTGCGGCCCGGCTCCTCGCTGATGAAGGTGAACGACCGGTCGTCGCCGTGGGTATGGATGTTGTCCCGGATGAGCGACACGAAATCCGTGTACACGGGTATCACTCGTCCTCGGCCAGGGAGAGCAGGGAGAACCAGCGCCGCTCGTCGACGTTGCGGAACATCGCGTCCTCCAGCGAGGGGAGGAACTCCTCCGACAGGGCGGCGTCGGGCTGGGCGCGCTGGAGCAGGCGCTGCAGGCACAGCGCGAGCCATTGGCCGTCGGCGAACGGGCCGCCGAACGCCTGCCGGTTGTGCAGCCACGTCAGCATGCACGAGACCATCGCGTGCAGCTCGCAGTAGCGCTTGGCGCGGGCGAGCGCGGCCACCGAGGAGACGTCGTCCGCGGCGGCCCGGATGCCCTCGTCCACCTTGGCGCGCAGTCCGCCGATGCTGGACATGAGGTCCTTCAGCTCGGCGGCGACGCCGGGCGCGGCGTGCGCGTTCGCGGCCTCCAGCACCTGCTCGGCGATCTGCTCGAACCGCTGCCCGACCTCGTCGCGCCCCTCGTTGGTGAGCTGCAGCAGCCGGCCGTCCGGCTCCCACGCGGGCGGGGTCCGCGTCCAGCAGAACAGGTCGGCGAGCAGCTCGTCCTCGCCGCCGGTCTCCTCGGGCGGGTCGATCAGGTACGGGAGCTGCCCGGCGACGTTGGCCAGGTTCACGTGCGTGGTGCCCTCGAAGATGCTGGCGATGGCGTGGTCGCGCTGCAGCTTCTGGAACACCCCGTGCGCGACGCCCTCGCGCAGGTAGCCGCGCGCCGCGAGGACGGTCCCGATGCTCGCCACGACCTCCTCCCCCAGCACGGGGACGAAGTACTTGGCGATCGACGACCACAGGCTGAGCCGCCCGGGCGCGACCGTCAGGCAGCGCGTCACCGGGATCGCGACGCACTCGGCGATCAGCAGGTCCAGGTGCGCCTTGAGCAGATGGTCGCGGATGACGGGGATCTTGTAGATGTCCGACCCGTACAGGGTCCGCTGCCGCGCGTACTGCATCCCGATCCGCACCACCGCGTCGATCGTCCCGACCGACAGCGCCGCGATCGCGGTCCGGGTGATCTGCAGGGTCTTCAGCGTCTGGACGAGCCCGGAGCCGCGCCGCCCGATCACCCGCTCGGCCGGGACGCGCGCCCCGGAGAACGCCACCCCGGACAGGTCGTGGCCGCGCAGCCCGACCGTCCGCACGGGCGGCAGCGTCGACCAGGCCGCCGGGTCCAGCTCCCGCTTGTCGACCAGGATCAGGGAGAAGTCGCGCGGGCCGGTCCTGGCATAGGTGGTCACGAACCGCCCGCGGGTGGCGTTGCCGACCGGCCACTTCACGCCCGTCAGCACCAGCTCGTCGCCCTGCAGGTCGGCCTCGGACTCCGAGGCCATCACGTCGCTGCCGTGGTCGGCCTCCGACACGCCGAAGCAGGCCAGGTCCCCGCGCAGCACGCCGTCGGCGACCGTCCTGCGCTGCCACGCGTCGCCCCACAGCCACACCGGGTTCACCGCCAGCAGGCCCGACCCGTACATCACCGCCACCGTGACGCTGCGGCGGGAGATGCCGCGCGTCACGAAGAACAGCTCCTCCAGCGTCGTCAGCCGGCCGCCCAGCGGGACCGGGACGAGGTACTTCGGGAAACCCCACGCCCGGACGGCGTCCACCGCGCCCGGCGGAAGCTCGTCGCGCTCCTCGGCCTCCACGATCGCCCTGTAGGAGAACGGCCCGGCCTCGTCGTCCATCGGGTCGCCGAGATACCCGTCCAGATCGGCCGCGATCCGGTGCGCCGGCGACAGTCCCGCGACCGGGCGCCGCGCGCGCGGCGGCCCCGCCGGAGGCTCGCCCGGCGGCGCGCCCGCCGGCGCCGGGCCCGCGGTCGCGGGGTCCGCGAGCGCCGGGGCCGCGAACGCGGGGTTCACGGGGTGTGCGGGGACCTTACTGTCCATCTTTCTTTCCACTCCCTTTATCCCTGGGGCGGCTCCCGGAGCCGCGCTGTCCTGCCACGCACTGCGGTCTCGCGCCCCTATGACCGCGTCGTGCCGGACGGGCCCCCCGCCCCCTCCGCTCCCCCCGAGTCGTCTCTTCCGTCGTCCGCGCCGTCGTCGGCGCGCTTGCCGGCCTTTCCCGCGGCCTCCTCCATCCGCCGCCCGACGGCCCGCGCGAGCGTCATCGCCGCGGGCAGCGGGCGGACCATCACCGTCAGGCCCGTGACCAGGCCCGTGGCGCCGAAGCTGAGCAGGTCCAGCCCCTGGACGTCCTTGCCCAGCACCCGCGCGTCGAAGATCAGCGCCTGGGTGGGCGGCCCGGCGCCGTTCGGGGCGCGGCTCACCAGCTCGTCGGTGTAGCGGAACTCCTCGAACACCTCGAACAGCACCGCGAGCAGCGAGGTCACCGTGTCGCGGCCGATATAGGGCTTCACCATCACCGGGCTGCGGAACTCGATGCCCGGGTCGAGGACGCGGGTGACGGCGGCGAGGTCCTTGGCCTCCACCGCCGAACGGAACGTTCCGGGAACCGTCATCCGAGCTGCTCCCTTCGCTTGCCGTGTCAGTTCTTCCGTGGCGGGGCGGTGCCGGCGGGGGGCGTGCTCGTGCGCTCGCCGGCCGGCGGGCCGGGAGCGGTCCGGGCGGCGGCGGACACGGTGCTGGACCGGGTGCCGGACGGGGCGCCGGGCGGGAGGCTGCGCGGGGCGCCGGACGGGGCCGCGGGCTCGGCGGCGGGCTCGGCGGCGCGGAGGCCGGCGGACGGGGCGGCGGCGCGGGCGAGGTCCCGGGCCCAGGCCCGGTAGCCGGCGGGCGACGGGTGGAAGCCGTCGGCGGCGAACAGCGCGCGGTCGCGCGCCATCGCCTCGTCCATGGGAGCGTGGACGGCCCCGCCCGCCCGGACCGCCTCCGCCATGATCCGGTCCATGGTCCGCGCGCGGGCGCCGAGCACGTACCGCAGCGGCCGCGGGATCGCGGGGAACCGGTGCACCGGCGGCATGCCCGCTACCAGCACGGCCGCCTCCGCGTACCGGGCGCGCAGGACGCCGACCAGCTCGGCGACGTCGGCCGCCCAGCGGCGCAGCGGGCGCCGCCGGATCAGGTCGTTGATCCCCACGGTGACGACCACGAGGTCCGGCGCGGAGCCGCCGGGGGGCGGGACGAGGCCGCCGGTGATCCGGCGGGCCGTCGCGCCGTTCTCACCGGAGACCGACCACGCCACGCTGCGCCGCAGGCGCTCGCCCAGCGCCTCGGCGAGGAAGCCCGGCAGCGCCTCGGCGTGCCGGGACGCCCCGACGCCGACCGCGGTGGACTCCCCGATCACGACGACGCGGAACGCGGGCCGGCCGGCGCCGGGGTTCGCGCCCTGCACGAAGCCGTGCTCGTCCCCGCCGGCGGGGTCGAGCCGCGGTGTCCGGCGCACCGTCCACCACGCCTGGACGGCCAGCACGGGAGCCAGCGGGATCAGCATCATCGACTGGGACGCGCGCGCGAACGAGAATGGTCTTTTCATATGTTTTCCACACTGCCGGTCCGGCCCCCGAGGCCAAGCTCAGCCCACCCGCTCGCCGAGCAGGCTGCCCGCTATCTCCGCGATCACCTCCGCCACATATGCGTGCCCGCGCGGGTTGAGGTGGATTCCGTCGGAACTCCACATCGCGGGGTCAGCGACTTTCGCGACCGTCTCCCGTTCCGGGAATGCCATTCCGAAGTCGCGGGAGACCCGGTCGAGCTCCTCGTTGAAGTCATGAATGCGCTGGACGGTCCGTTTCTTGCGGAACTGCGACATCGGGGTGAGGTCCAGCAGCGGCGGCCGGGGCACCGGGATCGCCAGCACCACGGCGCCGGTGCCGCGGGCCCAGCCGAACAGCTCGTCCAGCCGCGCCGCCGCGGCGGCGCGCTCGAAGCCGCGCAGCGCGTCGTTCATGCCGCAGCCGAGCACCACGAGCGCCGGCCGCAGATGCCGGACGGCCGGCAGCTGGTCGCGGACCACGTCCTCGATCGTCGCACCCGGGTCGGAGGCGTTCAGCATCGATTCACGGGGAAAGCCCAGGTGGTCGGCTATCCGGCCGGCCCAGCCGAGCCACCCGCCGGCGGGGTCCGGGTCGTCCTGCCCCTCGGCCACGCTGTCGCCGAGCACCACCATCAAGGGCCCTTCCCCGGGCCGGCCGCCCATCACGCGACGAGTTCGAGCAGGTAGTCGGTGAGCGCGGTCACCGTCTCGCGGCGCCGGGCCTCGGCCACGTCGACCTCGACCTGGAGGTGGTCCTCGATGTCGCTGATGATGCTGATCGCGTAGACGGAGTCCACCCCGTAGCGGGCGAGTTCGACGGATGGATCGATGTTTTCCGGGGGTCTGTCGAGGTAGAAGGCGATCCTGTCAAGAAGCCACGATTGCAGCTCGGCGTGGGAAATAGTTTCCGATGTGGTCACCGCACTCCTCCTTATGTCAGAGGATCGTCGAATCAATCGCGATAGCTACCGGGTGACGAGCAACACGCAAGATACAACCAAAAGCAGGATGTGTCTCAGGTCGGCATGGTGAACGATCGGACACGGCCATGTCTCTGTTCCGTAAATTAAGTCAGCACGCCGGTAAAAACGGTACTCGGGTTACCGGCCGGTAACCCCGCCGTTAAGGGGCCCAGGCCACCATGATCGGAAAACGCTGTCCCCGTCCGCCCCAGCGGTCCGGTTCTCCCCCGCGCGGTGCACTACGGCACGCCACCTGCGCGGTTCCCCAGCAGGCTCGCGGCGGCGCGCGGCGCGCACGGCGCGGCGCACCGGGCACGTTCCATGAGAATTTCGGACAACCGCCCAGACTCGTCCCACGCGGGCCGGTCGCGGGCTCCTTGCCCTGGGGACAGACTCACCTGTCCCCGTCGCATCAGTCCTCAGACCCTCGGGTCAGCGCACCGGTCCGGTCAGCCGGGACGCGACGGGGTTGGGCTCCCGCGCCTGCGCGAGCCGGTCCAGTGCCGCCTGCGTGTGCCGCCACCGCCAGCGGTGCGCGGCCAGCCGGTGGAACTTCGCGAGCTGCGCGGCGGCGGGGCGCGCGGCGCCGGCCAGCTCGTAGCCGTGGTGGCGCAGCCGGCCGGCGAGGACGTGCTCGACCAGGTCCGCCTCCCCCGCCTCCATGCGCTCGCGCCACGCGCCGACGTTGCGGGTGTTGGGCGCCTCGTGGGTGCGCAGATGCCACCTGCGCTCGGACGGCACCGTCCGCCGGGCGTGCCGGTACGCCTCGGTCATGGCGGGGTCGTACTCCTCGCCGAGGAACGCGCACAGCTTCGCCAGCTCCTCCTCCGGCTCGGCGACGAGGTCCTCGTAGCGGAACTCGTAGAAGGTGTCCGGGCCGAGGCGGGCGGCGAGGCGGCGGCCGGTGTCCACCGCCTCCCGCCAGGTCAGCGCGGCGGCGTGGAGGTCCCCCTCGAACCACGGCATGCGCATCAGCGAGCTGACCGCGTCCCGGCCGTCCCGGACGAGGTGGACGAACTGCGCATCCGGGAACATCCGCTGGAGCATCGGCACCCGCCGGAAGTAGCTCGGCCGCTTGTCGCCCCACCGCGGCTTGCCGTGCGCCCGCGCGTAGCGGCGGAAGACGGCCGCCAGCGCCGACCCGAGCGTCGGCGGCCCGTGCACGATCTCCTCGACCACCTCGGCGGCGTCCAGGCCGAGGACGGCGAACTTGGTGTCCTTCCCGCCGGTGATCCATTCCGCGAGCGCCCGCCGGTTCTCCTCCCGCTCCAGGTCGCCGAACTCGTGCCGCCGCTCGTAGGCCACGTGCACGAACCGCGTCTCGGACGGGAACGCGATGCGCCGGTGCGAGTGCAGCATCTGCTGGAGCAGCGTCGTCCCGGAGCGCGGGCACCCGAGGACGAAGATCGGCCGGCAGGTCTCCGCCGGCGCGGCGGGCGGGGTCGTGCCGGGCGACGCGCCGGGCGGAGTGGCGGGCGGGGTCATGGCGGGCGACGGTAGCGGCCGCTCCTGAACGCGACCTCCAGCGAACCTCAACGCAAGCTGAACGTCCCCCGGCGGCCGCCCGGAGATCACCGCTTTCGCGGTGAATGGCGAGGTCAACGCCCCATATGGAGTGATCCGCCGCTTTAAGACTTCCCTTCGGGCGAGAAATAAGCTAAAGTAACTACCGGTGTGCCGGGAAGACTGGTCGGCGAGACAGGATTCGTCTCCGATCAGGAGGGCATTGGATGACCCCCCGGCACTTTTTCATTGCGCCGGCGCCGCCGCGCCGAACCCGCCCCCAGGACGCCAGGCCGTACGACCTGAGCCACGTCGCCTGGGCGCACGCGTTCCCAGATAGCTGAGCACGGCCCTCTTCCCCGCCCGGCGCGAGCCGTTCCCGCTCGCCCGGCGGAGCCTCCCCGCGCAGCGAGGCCTCCTCGCTGGAATCCATTCTCAACACCGGGACGCCGTTTCGGCCGCCCGGACGGTCAATGACGCCTCGATGCGGGAGCGTGCATTTCCATGGGCGAATTCCTCGATGCCGCATTCGGTTTTCCCACCGCTCTTTTCAGCTTCTCTCTCCTGGTGGTCGCCGGGTACTGGGCGCTCGTCCTGCTCGGCGGCCTCGGCGTCGACTTCCTCGGCGCCGGCACCGATGCCGACGCGGGGGCCGGTGCCGGCGCCGGGGACGCGCACGGCGGCGACGCGGACGGCGGGGACGGGTTCCTCGCCGAGCGGCTCGCCGTGCTCGGCCTCGGGGGCGTGCCCGCCACCGTCGTCCTGTCCCTGCTGATCGCGGTCGCGTGGTTCGTGAGCCTCGCGGTCGCGGCCTCCGGCGGCGTCCTGCGCTTCCTGGCCCTGCCCGCGGCACTGGCCGCGGCGTGGCTCGTGACGCGGGCGGCGGTGCTGCCGCTGCGCCGCGTCTTCCAGGACCAGGTCGCGGCGTCGCTGCGCGACTTCGTCGGGCTGCCGTGCGTCATCCGCACCGGGCGGGTGGGCACGGACTTCGGCCAGGCGGAGGTCACCGCGCCCGACGGCTCGTCCGCGATCATCCAGGTCCGGCTGACCGCGGCGGACGTCCCCGCGGCCGGCGCGGCGCCGGACGGCACGGGCCTGACCGCCGGCAGCACCGCCCTCATCTTCGACTTCGATCCGAACGGCCAGTTCTTCTGGGTCATGCCGCACGACGCGGCGTCCGGCCTGGCCGGCGGGCCCCGCCCGGTCCGCTGACCGGCCCGCCCGACCCCCGCTTCCTCGTTCCCCCAGCCGACAGGGAGTCCCATGGACACCATCACGATAGGAGCCGGCGTGCTCCTCGCGCTCGCCCTGCTCATCGCCCTCGGCCTCGTGCTGATGGTGACGCGCCTGTTCCGCAAGGTCGACCAGGGCCGCGCGCTGATCATCTCCAAGCTCAAGAAGGTCGACGTCACCTTCACCGGCGCGATCGTCCTGCCGGTCCTGCACCGGGCCGAGCTGATGGACATCTCGGTCAAGACGATCGAGATCGAGCGGACCGGCCGGGACGGGCTGATCTGCAAGGACAACATCCGCGCCGATATCCGCATCACGTTCTTCGTCCGCGTCAACAAGACCGTCGAGGACGTCATCAAGGTCGCGCAGGCCATCGGCACCGAGCGCGCCAGCAACCAGGAGACGCTGCAGGAGCTGTTCGCGGCGAAGTTCTCCGAGGCGCTGAAGACCGTCGGCAAGCACCTCGACTTCGCCGACCTCTACACCCGCCGCAACGAGTTCCGCGACCACATCATCCAGGTCATCGGCACGGACCTGAACGGCTACAGCCTGGAGGACGCGGCGATCGACTACCTGGAGCAGACGCCGCTGCTGTCGCTCGACAAGTCCAACATCCTGGACGCGCAGGGCATCCGCAAGATCACCGAGCTGACCGCGATCGAGCACGTCCGCACCAACGAGTACACCCGCCACGAGGAGAAGGAGATCACCCGCCAGAACGTGGAGGCGCGGGAGGCCATCCTGGAGCTGGAGCGCCGCCAGGCCGACGCGGAGATCCGCCAGGAGCGCGAGATCGAGACCGTCCGGGCCCGCGAGGAGGCGGAGATCGAGCGGGTCAAGGCCGAGGAGCGGCTGCGCGCGCAGACCGCGCACATCCGCACCGACGAGCAGCTCGGCGTGCAGCACGAGAACAAGGACCGCGAGGTCTCCGTCGCCGCGAAGAACAAGGAGCGCGTCCTCGCGATCGAGAGCGAGCGCATCGAGAAGGACCGCCTCCTCGAAGTGATCGCCCGGGAGCGGGAGACCGAGCTGACCCGGATCGCCGCCGACAAGGAGGTCGAGGCCGAGAAGCGGGAGATCGCGAACGTCGTCCGCGAGCGGATCGCGGTCGAGCGGACGGTGGCCGAGCAGGAGGAGGCCATCAAGCGGCTCCGCACGGTCGAGGAGGCCGAGCGCGCCCGCCAGTCGGTGATCATCCACGCGGAGGCGGAGGCGCAGGAGAACCTGGTCAAGGGCATCAAGGCCGCCGAGGCGGCCGAGGCCGCCGCGCAGCACCGCGCCCGCGAGGAGCTGACGATGGCGGAGGCGCGCCGGCAGGCCGCCGAGCTGGACGCCGAGGCCAAGGCCCGGCTCGCGGAGGGGCTGCGCGCCGAGACCGCCGCGCCCGGCCTCGCCGAGGTCGAGGTCCGCGAGCGCAGCGCCGAGGCCATCGAGCGGGTCGGCCACGCCGAGGCGCAGGCCGCGCAGGAGATGGCGCTGGCGGAGGCCGCCCGGATCCGGGAGAGCCTGCGCGCCGAGGCGGAGGGCCTGCACGAGAAGGCCGGGGCCATGGCGGCGCTGGACGAGGCGTCCCGCCAGCACGAGGAGTACCGGCTGCGGCTGGAGGCGGAGAAGGACGTCCGGCTCGCCGGCCTCGAAGCGCAGCGGCAGGTGGCCGAGGCGCAGGCGACCGTCCTCGCGGCGGGCCTGGAGAAGGCCGACATCGACATCGTCGGCGGCGATTCCGCCTTCTTCGACCGCGTGGTCGGCTCGATCTCGCTCGGCAAGGCGGTGGACGGCTTCGTGCGGCACTCCGAGGTCGCGCAGTCGCTCGCGGGCCCGTGGCTGGACGGCACGTCGTCCTTCCCGGCGGACCTGTCCCGGGTGCTCGGCTCGATCGACACCGGCGGCGTCCGGGACCTGACCCTCTCGGCGCTGCTGCTGCGGCTGATCAAGTCGGGCGGCCCGGAGGCGGCCGGCCTCCAGGACCTGCTGGACGCCGCGCGCCGCCTCGGCGTCGCCGACGCGCCGCTGTCGGAGGTCAACGGAACCGCGGTGGCCGCCGGCTGATCAAAGAGACCTGCGGCGGGTCGTCGCGCCCGGGGGCCGACGGACCGGCGGCCCGCCGCAGCCGCCCGTGGGGGGTTCGCAGCATGAGGGAGATCGGAGAGACGGGTGACTGACGACGTCCGGGTGGGCACGGGCGGGGCCGTACTGGACCGCGGGACGGAGGCGGACCGGGAGGCGGCGCACGAGCAGGCGGCGGCGCTGGACCACGGGACCTACGAGGTGCTGCGCGCGCGGCTCGCCGGGCACGCCGGCGAGCTGGCGCGGCGCGCGGAGGCGCTGAACGCGCGGCGGCTGGAGGTGTTCGGCGGCGCGGAGACGCGGCTGGCCGGCACCGAGCGGATCCGGACCGCGCACAACTGCGTGCCCCGCGACGTGGTCGCGCTCGGCGACGTGATGCTGTTCGGCTACAACGTCTTCCTCGGGCTGAAGCCGGAGACCGCGGTCGGCGACGTCTTCTCGCTGCACCGCTTCACCCGGGGCGAGGACGGCGTCGCGTTCACCCCGGTCGGGCCGGAGGCGGTGCCGGGGCTGCTCGACGACCCGCGGTTCCTGCGCGACTTCGCCGACATGTACCGGTACTACCGGCAGGCGCGGCTGCTGCAGCTGCGGCTGGTGGACGGCCGGCTGCTCGCGGTCTTCCAGACCGGCCCGCGGCTGTCGGACCTGCGCGTCCTGCGCTGGCGGACGGCGCCGGACGGCCGCGTCGCCTACGAGGACAACCAGGGCGAGCGCGACCACGCGTTCCCGCCCGCGCACGACGTCGACTGGGTCGAGACCACGCGGGACGACCACGTCCTCGGCCGGCACCCGCACATCTCGATCGAGGGCGAGGTGTTCGTCGAGACGATCGGCGGCACCCTCACCGTGAAGATCGAGGACAACACCGGCACCGGCGAGGGCATCTACTCCGAGCCGGTCGACGAGCCCCTGCAGTCGCTCGCGGACGCCGACGTCCTGCACGCGCGGGTCGGGGCGCTGATCCTGCTGCGGATCCGGCCCTACAACGAGTCCGCGTGGCGGCACCTGGTGTTCAACGTCCGCACCAAGGAGGTCACCCGGCTCGACGGCATCGAGCAGGCGTGCCGGCGGCTGCCCGACGACCACGGGATCATCTTCCCGGGCGGCTACTACCTGGACACCGGCGCCGCGAAGACGTTCGACACCGACGCGACCGGGCTGGAGTACGAGCGGGTCGTCCGGTCCCCCAACGGCGAGGACGTCCTCTACGTCTTCCACTCGCGGGAGGACGGGCGGTCGCTGCTGCTGCCGTACAACGTGATCCGCAAGCGGGTCGCGACGCCGATCACGTGCCACGGGTACTCGCTGTTCGAGGACGGGACGCTCGTCGTGATGCGGGCGTTCTCCGACGAACCGACCCGCGTCCACCCCATGCAGATCTGGACGACCCCGTACGTCTCGGACGCGCACGCCGCCGCCCAGCCGGTCGGCACCGGGCCGCTGGAGCGCGTCGGGAACCCCGACCTGGTCCGCGGCATCTCCGAATGCCTGTCGATCACCCGGATGGTGGACGAGATGTCCCCGTCCACCCGGGTGTTCGAGGCGCTGATCTCGTCGTGCACGCGGGCCGCGGACCTGTACCACTGGCTCGCCGAGGAGGAGCTCGGCGACCTCGCCGCGCCGCTGGCTGACGTCCGCGCGACCGCCGGGCAGGTGCTGGACGAGTACGAGAAGGTCAGGGCGCTCACGGACCGGGCGGCCTCCGCCGTCGCCGAGGCCGCCGAGCACATCGCCGCGCTGGTCCGCCGGGCGCGGACCGAGGCGCCGTCGACCGCCGACGGCTGGATCTCGGCGCTGGCCGGGTTCCGCCGCGCCCAGGGCCGCCTGGAGACGCTGCGCGACCTGCGCTACGTCGACGCGTCCCGGATCGACGAGCTGTCCGAGGCCGTCCAGGCGGAGCTGCGGGACGCGGGCGCCGGCGCGGTCGAGTTCCTCCAGCGGGAGGAGGCGTTCACCGGCTACCACGCCGAGGTCGACCGGCTCACCGAGGCGGCCCGCGCCATCGGGACGGCCGCGGAGGCCGCGCCCCTGGCCGACCTCCTCGACGCGCAGCACGAGGGCCTGGAGGTCGTCACCGAGGTCGTCGGCGACCTGGACGTCACCGACGCGACCGCGCGGACCGCGATCCTGGAGCGGGTCGGCGAGGTGCTCGGCGGCCTCAACCGGGCCCGCGCCGTCCTCGACGGCCGCCGCCGCGAGCTGCTCGCCCGCGAGGGCCGCGCCGCGTTCGCCGCCGAGCTGGCGCTGCTCGACCAGTCGATCGCCGGCGCCCTCGCCACCGCCGGCACGCCCGAGGCCTGCGACGAGCAGCTCGGCCGCCTCCTGCTGCGCCTGGAGACGCTGCAGGCCCGCTTCGCCGAGCTGGACGAGTTCCTCGCCGAGCTGGAGACGAAGCGGACCGAGGTCTACGAGGCGTTCTCGTCCCGCAAGCAGACGCTGCTGGACGAGCGCGCCCGCCGCACCGACCGGCTCACCGAGTCGGCCGAGCGCATCCTGTCCGGCGTCCGCCGCCGCGCCGCGGCCCTGGCGTCCCCGGACGAGGTCAACACCTACTTCGCGACCGACGCGATGGTGGCCCGGCTCCGCTCGATCGCCGACGAGCTGCGCGGGCTGGACGACGACGTCCGCGCCGAGGAGCTGGACGGCCGCGTCAAGGCGGCCCGCCAGGAGGCGGGGCGCGCGCTGCGCGACCGCCTCGACCTGTACGGGGACGGCGGCGGGACGATCCGGCTGGGCCGGCACCGGTTCGCGGTCAACACGCGCCCGATCGAGCTGACCCTCGTCCCGCACCGCGGCTCCGTCGCCTTCGCGATCACCGGCACCGACTACCGTGCCCCCGTCCGGGACGAGGGGTTCGCGGCGACCCGCGACCTGTGGGGCCAGACCCTCGTCTCGGAGACCCCGGAGACCTACCGGGCCGAGTACCTGGCGGCGTCGATCCTCGCGTCCGCGCCCCTCGGCGAGCTGCGGCGGGCCGCCGCCGAGGGCCGGCTGCCCGGGCTGGTCCGGGACGCCGCCGCCGACCGCTACGACGAGGGCTACGAGCGCGGCGTCCACGACCACGACGCGGCCCGCATCCTGGAGGCGCTGCTGCGCCTGCGCACCGAAGCGGGCCTGCTGCGGTACCCGGGGCCGGCCCGCGCCGCCGCACAGCTCTTCTGGACGCACGGCGCCGACGAGGCCGGACGCACCATGTGGACGGCCCGCGCCCGCTCCCTCGTCCGCGCCCGCGAGGCGTTCGGGCGGGCCGAGGCCCTGACCGGCCTGACCGCCGAGCTGGCCGCGTCCATCACCGCCTTCGCCGCGGCGAACGACCTGCCCGCCCCCGACCCGCTCACCGCCGAGTACCTGGTGGAGGAACTGGCCGCCGCGCCCGAGGGCTTCGTGACGAGCCAGGGCGCCCGCACCCTCCTGAAGGGCTTCGCCCAGGCGCTCGGGGACACCCCGCTCGACGCGGACCTGCGCGACGCGGGGTCCCTCGCCGCCCGCCACCAGCTCGCGGAGGCATGGCTCAGCTCCTACCTGGGGACGGGCGCGGACGGCGACCCGGCCGACGTCCTCGAGGCCGTGGCGATGCTCCTCTGCGCGTCGGCCCGCTACGACTCGCCCGCCGCGCTCACCGCGACGATCGAGAACCTGCTCGGCGACCACCCGCGCATCGCCGACCGGCGCCTCGATCTCCGCCTGGACGAGGTCCTCGCCCGCACCCACCGGTTCCGGACGGAGCGCGTGCCCGCCTTCCGCGCCTACCAGAAGGCCCGCAACGAGCTGATCGCGTCCGAGGAGAAGCGCCTCGGGCTGGCCGGGCTCAAGCCCCGCACGATGAGCGCGTTCGTGCGGAACCGCCTCGTGGACGAGGTCTACCTGCCGCTCGTCGGGGACAACCTCGCGAAGCAGCTGGGCGCCGCCGGCGACGGCAAGCGCACCGACCAGATGGGGCTGCTCCTGCTCATCTCGCCGCCCGGCTACGGCAAGACGACGCTCATGGAGTACGTCGCCGACCGCCTCGGCCTGGCGTTCGTCAGGGTGGACGGCCCGGCCCTGGGCCACGACGTGACGTCCCTGGACCCGGCCCAGGCGCCCAACGCGACGGCGGCCCGCGAGGTCGAGAAGATCAACCTCGCCCTCGAAATGGGGAACAACGTCCTGCTGTACGTGGACGACATCCAGCACACCTCACCGGAGTTCCTGCAGAAGTTCATCCCGCTCTGCGACGCCCAGCGCCGCATCGAAGGGGCGACCCGCACCTACGACCTGCGCGGCAAGCGCTTCGCCGTCTGCATGGCCGGCAACCCGTACACCGAGTCGGGGCAGCGCTTCCAGATCCCGGACATGCTCGCCAACCGCGCGGACGTGTGGAACCTGGGCGACGTCCTGTCCGGCAAGGACGACCTGTTCGCGCTCAGCTACATCGAGAACGCCCTGACCTCGAACCCCGTCCTGGCGCCCCTGACGGCGCGCGACGGCGACGACGTCGAGCTGCTCGTGCGGCTGGCCTCCGGCGACGAGACCGTCCGCCCCGACCGCCTGTCGCACCCCTACTCCCAGGCCGAGCTGGACGAGATCCTGTCCGTCCTCGGAAAGCTGCTCCACGTCCAGGAGGTCGTCCTGACGGTCAACCGCGCCTACATCGCCTCCGCCGCCCAGGACGACGCGTCCCGCACCGAGCCGCCGTTCCGGCTCCAGGGCTCCTACCGCGACATGAACAAGATCGCCGAACGCATCCTCCCGGTGATGAACGCGGCCGAGCTGGAGGCGGTGATCGACGACCACTACCGGGCCGAGTCGCAGACCCTCACGTCCGGCGCCGAGGCCAACCTGCTCAAGCTGTCCGAACTCCGGGGAACGCTGACGCCGCCCGAGGCCGAACGCTGGGCGGAGGTCAAGGCGGCCTACCGGCGCTCCCAGACCCTCGCCGGCAGCACCGAGGACCCGTCGGTGGGCGCCCTGCTGCACCTGGCGGACAGGCTCGCGGCCATCGAGACCGCCCTCCGCGCCCGCTGACTCCGTCAGCAGATCCGCGGGAGGGGGTCGCCCACCAGGAGGTCCACGATGCGGGTGCCGCCGAACGCGGTCTTCAGCAGGACGGTGGCGGGCGGGTCGTCGTGCACGCGGCCGATCACCTCGGCGTCCGCGCCCAGGGGATGGGCCCGCAGCGCGGCGAGCGCCGCGTCGGTGGCTTCGGGCGAGACCACCACCACGGCCCGGCCCTCGCACGCGACGTACAGCGGGTCGATGCCGAGGAGCTCGCAGGCGCCCCTGACCGCGGGCCGCACCGGGACCGCCGCCTCGTCCACCACGACGGCCAGGCCCGCGTCGGCCGCCAGCTCGTTGAGGACGGTCGCGACACCGCCCCGGGTGGCGTCGCGCATCCGGCGGACGGCGCCCGGGCAGCGGGAGGCGAGGTCGGCGAGCAGGCAGTTCAGCGGCGCGGTGTCCGAGGCGAGGTCCGCTTCGAGGTCGAGCTCGCCGCGCGCCAGCATGATCGTGACGCCGTGCTCGCCGATCGGGCCCGTCACCAGGACGGCGTCGCCGGGACGGAGCTCGCCCGCGGGCGGGGCGCCGACGACGCCCACGCCGGACGTGTTGATGTAGCAGCCGTCGGCCTTCCCGCGCTGCACGACCTTGGTGTCGCCCGTGGCGATGTCCACGCCGGCCGCCTCCGCCGCGGCGCGCATCGACTCGGTGATGCGCCGCAGCGAGGAGATCGGGAAGCCCTCTTCGAGGATGAAGCCCGCGGACAGGTGCAGCGGGGTCGCGCCCGAGACGGCCAGGTCGTTGACGGTGCCGTTGACCGCCAGGTCGCCGATGTCGCCGCCGGGGAAGAACAGCGGGGACACCACGTAGGAGTCGGTGGTGAAGGCCAGGTCGGCGCCGTTGACGGCGAAGCGGGCCGAGTCGTCGAGGCGGTCCAGGAGCGGGTTGCCGAACGCCTCCTGGAAGACCGCCTCGACCAGCGTGCGGGTGGCCTTGCCGCCGGACCCGTGCGCCAGGGTGACGGCGTCCTCCCGGAGCCGCGCCCTGCGGCCGCGGGCCCGCGCGATGCGTTCGAGGACCTGCTCCTCGCGGATGGTCATGAGAGTCTCCTGCCTCAGTCCCGGACGCCGTGCTGCCGGAGCGACAGTTCCACGGCCAGGTCCCAGCGGTTCGACAGCTCCTCCGCCAGCGCGTGCGCGTCGTCGCACATGGCCGTCGCGACCCGGGCCGTCTCCGGGTCCCCGGCGCGGTCGGCGACGCGGCGCAGCATCTCGGCCGCCGCGATCTGCAGGTGGGCGGCGACGTAGGCGTCGCGCATGTGGCGGCCGACCGGGTCGCGGCGGCTGCGCCCCAGGCCGGCCTCCAGCACGGCGGCGAACATCTGCCCCGCGTCGCGGACGATGGACGGGGCCGAGCCGTGCGCCCGCAGCCGCGCCTCGATCTCCCGCGTGTGCCGCCGCGTCCGCTCGGAGTAGCGGCCGAGCCGCCGGCAGACGTCCGGCTCGGCCGCCACCGTGGTGAGCAGCTCGCTCAGCGTCGCCTCGACGTGCTGCTGCAGGGCGTGCGTGTCCTTCAGGTAGCCGACGAGGTGCCGCTCGATGGTCGCCATGGCCCGGGTGCACGGTCTCCGGTCAGGACATGCGCCGCCGGCGCATCCCCGGCACCGCCATGGCGAGCGCGACGAGCGCGAACAGTGCGAACAGCGTGATCGCCGACCGGGCGGCACCCCTGCCCGTGCGGATTCCCTTCCTCATGCCAATTCCTCCTTAGTGAGTTCTTCGACCGCGCTACACGGTCCGTTCTTCCTCTTCGCGCTCCAGCTCGGCCTTCCGCAGCAGCTCGTCGACGGTGTCGTCGAACGAGGAGTGGGCGCGGCGCGCCCGGTAGGCGGCCAGCCGGCCGAAGCACGCGTCGTCCAGGCGGAGCCAGCGGGAGGCGCCGTGGCACGCCTCCACGAGGTCCCGCCACGCCTGCACGGGGAGGACCCCCGTCGTCTCGGCGTGCCACGGGATCTGCCGCGTGCGGGACGCCCCGTCCTCGCCCGGGTAGAACACCGTGCCGTCGAAGGCGAGGTCGAGCGGGACGTCGCCGCCGTCGAGGGCGTGCAGGTACCGGTCGGCCTCGGTGTGCATGTCGTGCCCGCACGGCAGCGACAGCGTCGCCTCCGTCCGGCCGCGGAAGGTCGGCACCGTCGCGCCGACGCGCGCCCACGGCAGGGCCTGCAGCGTCCTGTCCCAGGTGTCGGGCGTGCCGAACACGCCGGTGAGCCGCTCGCGTTCGGCGTCGTCGTAGTCGCGGCGCGCCGCCGCGATCGTCACGGCGGCGGTGAGCAGCACGCACTGGACGGGCCCGCCGTCCAGCCGCCGCAGCCGGGTCCGCAGGTTCAGCGCGGGCGGCGCCGCGACCGTTCCCGCCTCGATCCCGAGCAGGTCGATGCCGAGTTCCGGCGCAGCGGTCATCTCTCCCCCAATGATCATTACGAATTCGGACTGCCCGGCGGGATGGGACCGAAACCCTGTCCGGAAATCGGCGGACCAGCGTTCCCGGATTTGGTAAACGGAAGGTTTACGGAGGAGCATCGGGGGCACCGGACAGGCGCCTGAGCTACGGAAACGCGCCGGCGAGCGGACGGAGGACGCGTGCACGAACTGGCCGTCACAGAAAGCCTCATAGCGGCAATTTGCAGTCAAATGCCCGACTCTCAGGTCGCGGTCGTCCACCTCGAAATAGGGAAGCTTTCCGGAGTCATGCCGGACGCGGTACGAATCTGCTTCGCCTCCGCCGGAGAGGGGACGTGCGTGGCCGGGGCCCGGCTCGACATCACCGAGCCCGAGGGCGTGGCCGACTGCGGCAGCTGCGGGACCTCCTTCCCGGCGCGCGAACCGCTCGCCGTGTGCCCGTGCGGCAGCGCGGACGTGACGGTCAGCGGCGGCACCGACCTGACGATCAGGGCGGTGGAGATCACCGACGACCCGTGACGGGCTTGACCTGGAGCGCGCTCCAGCTCCTAGCGTTCTGCGCGTTCACCTGAGCTAGGGAGCGCATACATGCAGTACCGCAAGCTCGGCCGCACCGGTGTCGAGGTCAGCACCCAGACCCTCGGCGCCATGATGTTCGGCTTCGTCGGCAACCCCGATCATGACGAATGCGTCCGCATGGTCCACCGGGCCCTGGACGCCGGGATCAACTTCATCGACACCGCCGACATGTACTCCGCGGGGGAGAGCGAGGAGGTCGTCGGCAAGGCCATCAAGGGCCGCCGGGACGAGGTCGTCCTCGCGACCAAGTTCTTCTTCCAGCTGGGCGAGGAGCGCAACAGGCGCGGCGGGTCGCGCCGCTACATCGTCCGCGCCGTGGAGGACAGCCTCCGGCGCCTGGACACCGACCACATCGACCTGTACCAGATGCACCGCCCCGACTGGGACACCGACCTGGAGGAGACCCTCGACGCCCTCACCGACCTCGTCCGCCAGGGCAAGGTCCTCTACGTGGGTTCGTCGTCCTTCCCCGCCGACCAGATCGTGGAGGCGCAGTGGGCGGCCGAGCGCCGCGGCGGCGTCCGCTTCGTCTGCGAGCAGCCGCAGTACTCGATCTTCGCGCGGTCGATCGAGCGGGAGATGCTGCCCGCCGCGCAGCGCCACGGCATGGGCGTGATCCCGTGGAGCCCGCTCGCCGGCGGCTGGCTGACCGGCAAGTACCGGCGCGACGAGCAGCCGCCGGCCGGCTCGCGGTTCGCGCCCTCGGACAACCCCGCGTGGCGGCAGCGGACCGTCGACGTGGACCCGAGCGCCCCGGCGCGATACGACGCCGTCGAGCGGCTCTCGAAGATCGCCGAGGAGGCCGGGCTGCCGCTGACGCACATGGCGCTCGCCTTCGTCGGCGAGCACCCGGCCATCACCTCGACGATCATCGGCCCCAAGACGATGGCCCAGCTGGACGACCTGCTGGCAGCCGCCGACCTCCGCCTCGACGCCGCCGTCCTGGACGCGATCGACGAGGTCGTCCCCCCGGGCACGGACATGCCCGGCATCGACCACCGCACGGGAAACCCGTCCCTGCTCCCCCAAAACCGCCGCCGCCCCTAACCCAACCCACCCGGACATGCCCGCAGAAAATGCTCCAAGCGGGCATGCCCGGCACAAGGCACAACGCCCCCCGCGAGCGCGCCTACACACCCACAACCCACCACAACAAAGTCGCAAGGATCGCCTACGTCGCCAACGGCAATTCCAGGGGGGCGCCCCCTGAACCAACACAGCCGTCTCTTGGACGAGCACACTTCAAACCCTCTTGGACCAGACCCGAGCCGGCACGCAGACCGAAGCGGCGGCCGCGGGCAGGCACGCGGAGGGCGCTCTAGCGCCCG
>NZ_JBIQHY010000088.1:0-30950 GCF_044508335.1 Actinomadura sp. | reverse complement strand
AGAGCGCCCTCCGCGTGCCTGCCCGTGGTGGTCGCTTCGGTCTGCGCCCCGGCTCGGGTCTGGTCCAAGAGGGTGTGCTTTGTGCTCGTCCAAGAGACGGCTGTGTTGGTCCAGGGGGCGACCCGCTGGAACGCCCGTGGGCGCCGCTTCGGTTGGTGCTGTGGCTCGGGTTTGGTCTAGAAGGGTTTGGGTTGTGCTCGTCAAAGAGGCGCTTGTGTTGGGGTCGGTCGGTGAGTGCGGGGTGGCTTGGTGGTGCGCGTGGCCCGGGGCGGACGTTGTTGGGCGTCCGTCCCGGGCCACGGGTGGTCGGGGTTACTGGCCGGAGATCCGGTTCAGCGGGGGCGGGCTGATGGTGCCCTGGGCGTTGAAGTACGCGACGAACGTGTCCAGGTCTATGGCGCCCAAGACCTGGTCCTGGCCCTCGGTGAAGACTGTGAAGCCGTCGCCGCCGCCCAGGAGGAAGTTGTTCGCCGCGACCTTGTAGGTGGCGGCCGGGTCGATCGGGGCGCCGTCGATCGTGATGTCGGAGACGCGGTCGCCGACCGGCTTCGAGCGGTCGATGGTGAAGTGCAGGTTCGCCGACGGCTGGAGGATCTTCTCGCCCGCGGACGTCCACTGCTGTTCGAGGAGGGCGTCGAGCTGCGCGCCCGTCAGGGACGTCACGCCCATCACGTTGCTGAACGGCTGGACGGCGAACGCCTCGCCGTAGGTGACGACGCCGTCGCCCTCCGAGCCGCTCGCGGCGTAGATGAGGTCCGTGCGGACGCCGCCCGGGTTCATCAGCGCGACCTGCGCGCCGAGGTCCTGGGTGCCGGCGAGCTGGGCGTCGGCGATGACGTCGCCGAGCGCGGTCTCGCCCGCGGGGGACGGGGTGCGGGTCAGGTCCGCGGTGATCTTGCCGATGGGCTTGTCGGCGATCGTGGAGACGCGGTCCTTCCAGGTCTGGACGAACTTCTCCGTCGCCGGGTCCGGCGGGACGTCGCGGGTCACGACGTGGTTGTCGCCCTTGACCGAGGAGCGGATGATGTCACCGGTCCGCCGGTTCACCTTGAGGTTGACCTCGGTGATCACGCGGCCGAAGGACGAGCCGGAGGAGAACAGGCGCGGCTGCCCCTTCGGGTCCTTCACCGAGCAGATGTACTGCTGGTGCGTGTGGCCTGAGAGGACGACGTCGATCTCGGGGTCGGCCTCCTGCGCGATGCGGGAGCCGGCGCCGGGGATGATGCCGCACTGGTCGGGGCGGGTGCCGGGCTGCACCTGATCGCCCTCGTGCACCAGCAGCACGATCGCGCGGACGTGCCGGCGCTTCAGCTCGCGCGCGGCGCGGTTCGCGGCGGCGACCTCGTCGTCGAACCGCAGGCCCTTGATGCCCTCGGCGGTGACGATGGTCGGGGTGGTCTTGGTGACGAGGCCGATGAAGCCGACGCGGACGCCGTTGATGCGCCGGATCGTCCACGGCTTCAGGATCGGGCGCTCCTTGTGGCCGCGCTTCTTCAGCACGTTCGCGGCGAGGTAGTCGAACTTCGCGCCGCGCCACTTGCCCTCGGGGGAGCAGCCGTCCACCGGGTGGCAGCCGCCGTTCTGGAGGCGCAGCAGCTCCTCGTAGCCCTCGTCGAACTCGTGGTTGCCGACCGCCGACGCCGTCACGCCGATGTCGCCCATGAACTGGACGGACGGCTCGTCGTGGTAGGCGGCGGACAGCAGCGGCGAGGCGCCGACCAGGTCGCCCTGCGCGACCGTGAGGGTGTCGCGGTTGCGCAGCTGCTTGATGTGGGTCGCGATGTAGGCGGCGCCCCCGGCGAGGACGGTGTTGCCGTTCTCGTCGATGGCGTTGCCCGAGCTGCCGCTCGGCGGCTCCAGGTTGCCGTGGAAGTCGTTCAGCGCGAGCAGGCGTACGGACGCGGTCGGTGCGGGCCGCGCGGCGGCGGGTTGCGCCGACAGGGCCACGACCGTCAGCCCCGCCGCGGCGCAGGCCAGGATGGTGCGTCGTCGAGTCATTCTGTGGACGGTAGGTACGGCCGGCATACGGATCCCGGCGGCACGGTGACGTTTTTGTGACAAATTGATCAGGATCCCCGGTGATCTTTGCGTCCGGCCGGACGCATAGGGTGGCGGGCGTGAGTGAGCTGCGGGCGCGCGGGACGCTGGGGGACGCCGAGGTCGCCGAGGCGCTGGCGCTGGTCGAGGCCGCGGAGCGGGCCGACGGGGTGGGGCCGCTGAGCGAGCACGCCCTGCTGGCGCTGCGGGGCGGACGGTCCGGGTTCGCGATCTCCGAGGGCGGGACGATCGTGGCGTACGCCCATTTCGATCCGGCGAGCGAGGACGAGCCCGCGTCGGGGGAGCTGGTCGTCCACCCGGAGCACCGGCGCCGCGGGCACGGGCGGGCCCTGCTCCGCGCCCTGCGTGAGGAGGCCCCGCTGCGGGTGTGGGCGCACGGCGATCTGCCCGCCGCCGCCGCGCTGGCCGCCTCGGAGGGGATGGAGCGGGTCCGCGCGCTGTTCCAGATGCGGCGCCCGGCGTCCGGCCCCCTGCCGGAGGTGCGCGTCGCCGACGGTGTGGTGCTGCGCACCTTCGAGCCCGGGCGGGACGAGCAGGCGTGGCTGGAGGTCAACGCCCGCGCGTTCGCCGACCACCCCGAGCAGGGCGCCTGGACGATCGGCGACCTCCGCGAGCGCGAAGCCGAGGAGTGGTTCGACCCGGCCGGCTTCTTCCTCGCCGAGCGTGACGGGCGGCTCGTCGGCTTCCACTGGACGAAGGTCCACCCCGGCAAGGTCGGCGAGGTCTACGTGGTGGGCGTCGACCCCGACGCTCAGGGGCTCGGGCTGGGGCGCACCCTCACGCTGAAGGGCCTGCACCACCTGCGCGACATCGGCATGGAGCAGTTCATGCTCTACGTGGACGAATCGAACGTCGCGGCCGTCCGGCTGTACGAGTCGCTGGGCTTCACGAAGTACGCCGTCGACGTGATGTACGCCTGACGGCGAGCCCGTCTCGACCGGGTTCTTGTGCGGGTGAGCCGCGCCGTTAACCCGGCGTCCATGGCAAATCGGAGCATTCTTCGCAACTCTGCACGTATCCGTTCATCTGCCGTTCACCTGGAGCGGGGTGCCCGGTCACCTCGGCTGCCTAGCGTCGCACTCGACGGCCTGGGGCGGGAGGAACCGCCCCACGGAACTCAGAGGAGACCCTCCGGTGAAGAACGGTTCCCGGCTCGCCGCCCTGGGCGGCGTGGTCGTCGCGGGCGCGCTCGCCCTGTCCGCCTGCGGCAGCGACGACAACACGACGGCGACCGCGGGCAGCGCGCCGTCCGGCGACATCGACTGCGCGAAGGCCCGCGTCAACGCGGCCGGGTCCAGCGCGCAGAAGAACGCGATCGAGGAGTGGACGAAGCTCTACGCGAGCAGGTGCGCGGGCGCCGACCTGAACTACAACCCGAGCGGGTCGGGCGCCGGCATCCAGGCGTTCACCAGCGGCCAGGTCTCCTTCGCCGGCTCGGACTCGGTGCTCAAGCCCGAGGAGGCCGCCGCCGCGAAGGAGCGCTGCGAGGGGAGCGACGCGCTGAACCTGCCGATGGTCGTCGGCCCCGTCGCGGTCGTCTACAACCTGCAGGGCGTGGACGGGCTGAAGCTGTCCCCCGAGAACATCGCCAAGATCTTCTCCGGCAAGATCACGAAGTGGGACGATCCGGCGATCGCGAAGGAGAACGAGGGCGCGAAGCTCCCGTCGTCCGACATCAAGCCGATCTACCGCTCGGACGAGTCCGGCACCACCGACAACTTCACGAACTACCTGCACACCGTCGCGCCGGACATCTGGACGTGGGAGAAGGCCAAGAAGTGGCCGAACTCCACCGGCCAGGGCGCCGCGAAGTCCGACGGCGTCACCAGCCAGGTGAAGAACACCGCCGGCGCGATCTCCTACGTGGAGATGTCGTACGCGGAGAACAACAAGCTGCAGACCGCGCACGTGAAGAACGGCGCCGGCGAGTACACCGAGCTGTCGCCGGAGAGCGCGTCCAAGGCCGTCGCGGGCGCGGAGGTCACCGGCACCGGCAACGACGTCGCACTGAAGATCGACTACACGACGAAGGAGCCGGGCTCCTACCCGATCGTCCTCGTCACCTACGAGATCGCATGTGAGAAGGGGCTGCCGGCCGAGCAGGCGGCGTTCGTCAAGTCCTTCCTCACCTACACCTCCAGCGCGGACGGCCAGAAGATCCTGAGCGGCCTCGGGTACGCGCCGCTGCCGCAGAGCGTGCTCACCAAGGTCCAGGCGTCCGTGCGAGCGCTGGCCTGATCACCGGCGCCCGCGTGGGTTCGATCCGAGGAGGTTCCCCCTCATGACCACCGAGACCGGCGTCGGGGTGCGCGCCGCGCCCCTCGACCGCGCGGCCATGCCGATGGGCACCGGACGCGCCGGAGACCGGATCTTCGCCGGCGCGGCCCGCGGCTCCGGCATCGCCGTGCTGGCGATCGTCGCCGCGATCGGCGCGTTCCTCGTGTGGAAGGCCGTCCCGGCCCTCCGGGAGAACGAGGCGAACTTCCTCACCAGCGAGACTTGGGACCCGAACGCGGCGCCGCCGAGGTTCGGCATCGCGCAGCTGGCGTTCGGCACCGTGGTGTCGTCGCTGCTCGCGATGCTCATCGCGGCGCCGATCGCGATCGGGGTCGCGCTGTTCATCTCCTTCTACTCGCCGCGGCGGCTGGCGTCCGGGCTCGGCTACGTCGTCGACCTGCTCGCCGCCGTCCCCAGCATCGTGTACGGGCTGTGGGGGCTCGCGTTCCTGTCGCGGCACATGGAGGGGATCAGCGCCTTCCTCAACGGTGCGCTCGGCTGGATCCCGCTGTTCGGCGGCGACAGCCCCGGCAAGAACTCGATCTTCACCGCCTCGGTGGTGCTGGCGATCATGATCCTGCCGATCATCTCGTCCCTCTCCCGGGAGGTGTTCCTGCAGGTCCCGCGCGCCAACGTGGAGGCGGCCCTCGCGATCGGCGCGACCCGCTGGGAGATGATCCGGATGGCGGTGCTGCCGTACGGGCGGTCCGGCATGATCGGCGCGTCGATGCTCGGCCTCGGCCGCGCGATGGGCGAGACGATCGCCGTCGCGATGGTGCTGACGTTCGTGCCCGGCATCAACTGGCACGTCCTGGAGGACGGTGGCGCCACGTTCGCCGCGAACATCGCCAACGGCTTCGCCGAGGCGTCCGTCACCGGGCGCGGCGCGCTGATCGCCTCCGGGCTCGTGCTGTTCGTGATCACCCTGGTCGTCAACATGGCCGCCCGGGCGGTCGTCGCGCGCCGGAAGGGGTTCGCATGAGCGCCTTGGGCCCGGTCTCGCCCGCCCGGAAGTTCACGGACCGGCTCGTCCAGGGGCTGGTCTATCTGGCGTTCGCGCTCGCGCTCGTCCCGCTGGTGTCGGTGCTGTGGACGGTCGCCGTCAACGGCGCCGAGCGGCTCGACCTCACGTTCTTCCAGTTCTCGATGAACGCGGTCAGCGGCAGCGACCCGGGCGGCGGCGCCTACCACGCCATCGTCGGCACGCTGGAGCAGGTCGCGATCACCACCGCGATCGCCGTCCCGCTCTCCATCCTCACCGCGATCTACCTGGTCGAGTACGCCGGCGGCGGGCGGCTCGGCAAGGTCATCGGCTTCACGGTGGACGTGATGACGGGCATACCGTCCATCGTCGCGGGCCTGTTCGTGCTGGCGCTGTGGCTGCTGACGTTCGGGTTCGGCTTCTCCGGGTTCGCCGGATCGCTGGCCCTGACGATCCTGATGATCCCGACCGTGGTCAGGTCCGCGGAGGAGATGCTGAAGCTCGTCCCGAACGACCTGCGCGAGGCGTCCTACGCGCTCGGCGTGCCGCGCTGGCGGACGATCTGCCTCGTCGTCCTGCCGACCGCGATGACCGGCATCGTCACCGGCGTGATGCTCGCCGTCGCCCGCGTCATGGGGGAGACCGCGCCGCTGCTGCTCACGATCTTCTTCACCAAGGCGATCAACGACGACCCGTTCGACGGGCCGCAGGCGTCCCTGCCCACCTTCATCTGGGAGCAGGCCGCCGACCCCCACCGGCACTCGATCGACCGCGCCTGGACGGGGGCGCTCGTGCTGATCGGGATCATCATGCTGCTCAACCTGGTCGCCCGCCTCTTCGCCCGGCGCACCCCGCGCCGCTAGGGAAGGAAGTACATGGCCAAGCGGATCGACGTCTCCGGACTGCACGCCTACTACGGCGGCGTCCACGCCATCGCGGACATCTCGATGACGATCGAGCCGCGCTCGGTGACGGCGTTCATCGGGCCGTCGGGCTGCGGCAAGTCCACTTTCCTGCGCACGCTGAACCGGATGCACGAGGTTATCCCGGGCGCGCGCGTCGAGGGCAAGGTCATGCTGGACGACGAGGACCTGTACGACCCGTCCGTCGACCCCGTCGCGGTGCGCCGCGTCGTCGGCATGGTGTTCCAGCGGCCCAACCCGTTCCCCACCATGTCGATCTACGACAACGTGGCGGCCGGGCTGAAGCTGAACGGCGTCCGCCGCAAGTCCCGCCTGGACGAGATCGTCGAGGAGTCCCTGCGCGGCGCCAACCTGTGGAACGAGGTCAAGGACCGTCTCGGCAAGCCCGGCGCCGGGCTGTCGGGCGGCCAGCAGCAGCGGCTCTGCATCGCCCGCGCGATCGCCGTCCAGCCCCAGGTCCTGCTGATGGACGAGCCGTGCTCCGCCCTCGACCCCATCTCCACCCTCGCGATCGAGGACCTGATCGACAAGCTGAAGACCCGGTACACGATCGTGATCGTCACCCACAACATGCAGCAGGCCGCCCGCGTCAGCGACCGCACGGCGTTCTTCAACATCGCCGGGACCGGCGAGCCGGGCAGGCTCATCGAGATCGGCGACACCGGCAAGATCTTCGCGAACCCCGAGCGGAAGGCCACCGAGGACTACATCACCGGCCGCTTCGGCTGACCCCCACGCATGCTCCGGCGTGCCGGGCGGCCGAGCGCGCCGCGCGGGTCTACGGTGCCGTTGGCGCTGGAGACGAAAGGCGGCGTGGCGGTGATCGGGATGGCGTGGGTACGGGCTCGCCGTGCCGCCGTGTCCCTGATCGCGGTGGCCGCCGGACTGTCGGGGTGCGGGGGCGATTCGGGTCAGGGCGTCACCGTCCAGGTAGGGCGGGCGCACTGCGGGCAAGGGTGGTCCCGCTCGCCCGCCGGTACGCGGGTGCTGCTCGTCCACAACGGCGACTCCTCGGCGGTCGACGTCACGGTCGTCTCGGGCGGGGCGGTCTTCGCGGAGCTGGAGGACGCCGGGCCGGGGACGACGCGTCCGCTCCGTGTCAGCCTCGCGGCCGGGACGTATGCGGTCACCTGCCGCCCGGAGGACGCCGCTTCCGTCACGGGGCCGCAGATCCGGGTGACCGGCGCGGGCGGGGGAGCGCGCGGCGTCCGCCCGATCACGCGCAACGACCTCTATCCGGCGGTGCGGGCCTACCGGGCCTACGTCACGCGCGGCCTCGACAGGCTGAAGGACCGCACGGACGAGCTGCGCGACGCCGTCCGGTCGGGCGATCTGGACGCGGCCCGCGCGGCGTGGCTGCCGGCGCATCTGGCCTACGAGCGGCTCGGCGCCGCCTACGGGACGTTCGGCGACCTCGCGGACGCGATCGACGGCCGCCCGGCGGGGCTGCCGGAGGGCGTCCGCGACGCCGGGTTCACCGGGTTCCACCGGGTCGAGCACGGGCTGTGGCATGGGGAGCCGGCGGCTTCGCTGCGCGGCCCGGCCGACCGGCTGGCGGCCGACGTCGAGGCGTTGCGTGACGGCTTCCCGCGCGAGCAGACCGACCCCGGCGACCTCGGGCTCCGCGCCCACGAGATCCTGGAGGGCACGCTCCGGTTCGAGCTGACCGGCAAGGCCGACCAGGGCAGCGGGACGATGCTCGCCACGGCCGCCGCCGACCTCGACGCGACCCGCGCGGTGCTCGACCCGCTGCGTCCGCTGCTCAACGGCCGGATGGACCTGGCCGGGATCGACGCCCGGCTCGACCGCGCCGCGCGTCTGCTGCGGGCGCAGCACCGGCACGGGCGGTGGACTCCGCTGAGCCGGCTGAGCATCAGGGAGCGTGAACGCATCGACGGCGCCGTCGGCGAACTCGTCGAGTCGCTGTCGTCGGTCGCGACCATCGCCGCCGTCCGGAGGACGCCATGACCGGCCCGGGCGCGCGTGCAGCGGGAGCCTCCGTCGGGCGGCGCGCCTTCCTGCGCGGGGCGGCGGTCGCCGGAGTCGCGGGCGCGGTCGTCCGGGGCGGGCCGGCCGGGGGAGCGGCGTCTCCACCCTCCGCGTTCCACGGCGTCCATCAGGCCGGGGTCCTGGACGGGCCGCAGGAGCGCGCGATCGTCGTCGCGTTCGACGTGATCATCGAGAGGCGCGCCGAACTGGCGGAGCTGTTCCGTGCGCTGACCGTTCGCGCGCGGACGCTGACCGGCGGCGGAGCGCCGGCGGAGGTGGGCGTCACCGGGCCGCCGCCCGATTCCGGCATCCTCGGGCCGGACGTTCCCGCCGGGGGGCTCACGGTGACCGCCGGCGTGGGGGCGTCGCTGTTCGACGACCGCTTCGGGCTGGCCTCGCGGCGTCCCGCGCGGCTGGGCCCGATGCGGACGTTCCCGAACGACGACCTCGACCCCGCCTGGTGCCACGGCGACCTGCTGCTGCAGTTCGCCGCCTCCGAGGAGGACACCGTCCTGCACGCGCTGCGGGACGTCTGCCGGCACACGCGCGGCGCCATGCAGATCCGGTGGCGGATGAACGGCTTCGTCAGCAGGCCGCGGCCGTCCGGGACGCCCCGCAACCTCATGGGCTTCAAGGACGGCATCGCCAACCCCGACACCGGGCGCGTCGCCGACATGGACCGCCTCGTCTGGGCCGCGCGGGACGGCTCCGAACCCGCCTGGACGGCGGGCGGCACGTACCAGGTCGTCCGGCTCATCCGGATGTTCGTGGAGTTCTGGGACCGGGTCGGCCTCGCCGAGCAGGAGCGCATCTTCGGCCGCTGCCGCGAGACCGGCGCGCCGCTCGACGGCACCCGCGAGTCGGACGTCCCCCGCTACGCGCTGGACCCGGTCGGCGACGTCATCCCGCTGACCAGCCACATCAGGCGCGCCAACCCGCGCGTGCCCGAGACGGACGGCAGCCGCATCCTGCGCCGCGCCTGGAACTACGACCGGGGCGTGGACGAGGCCGGAGACCTCGACATGGGCCTGATCTTCACCTGTTTCCAGCAGGACCCGCGCCGGCAGTTCGAGGCCGTCCAGGAACGGCTGCTGGACGAGCCTCTCGCCGACTACATATCTCCGTTCGGCGGCGGTCATTTCTTCACACTTCCGGGTGTCGCCGACGCCTCCGACCACTTCGGCAGGGCTCTACTCGCGGAGTAGGGGAGGAGACATGCGCAAACTCGCGGCATCGGCCGTGTCCATGGCGGTCACCGGGGTGCTGGCGGTCGCCTGCACGTCCGCCGCCGAGAACAACACCGCCGAGAACAACACCGCCAAGAACAACGGGGCCGTGCCCGCTCCCTCCAGCGGTTCCCCCCGGACGCCGATAGAGCACGTCGTGGTGATCTACGGGGAGAACGTCTCGTTCGACCATTACTTCGGCACATATCCCAAGGCCGCCAACACCGACGGAACGCCCTTCCACGCCGCCGCCGGCACCCCGGAGGTGAACGGCCTGACGAAGGCGCTGCGCACCCGGAACCCGAACAGTTACGACCCGAAGCGCCTCAGCCATTCCCAGGCCCTCACCTGCGACCAGAACCACGGCTACGCCGCCGAGCAGAAAGCCGTGAACGGCGGCCGCATGGACCGGTTCGTCGAGTTCACCGAGCATGACAAGTGCACCGGACAGCCCATCCTCTTCGGTGAGCCCGGCCTGGTCATGGACTACTTCGACGGCAACACCGTCACCGCCATGTGGAACTACGCCCAGCACTACGCGATGAGCGACAACTCCTGGGACTCGGTGTTCGGGCCGTCCACGCCCGGTGCCCTCAACCTCATCTCAGGCCAGACGTACGGCGCCTACGCGGTCGACCCCAAAACCCATGAGAAGGTCTCCGACCCGTCCGTGGTGGCGTCCCCGAACTCCAAGGGCGTGGGCACGGTCATCACGGACCCCGATCCCGCCTTCGACGACTGCTCCAACAACAACCACACGTCCGACAACAACCTCGCGGTGATGACCGGGCGCAACATAGGCGACCTGCTCAATGCGAAGAACATCACCTGGGGCTGGTTCCAAGGCGGATTCCGCCCGACCGGCACCGAGCACGGCTACAAAGTGTGCGGGTCGTCCCACGCCAATATCGGCAAGAACCGGGTCGTCGACTACAGCCCCCACCACGAGCCGTTCCAGTACTACGAGTCGACGGCCAACGAGAAGCACCTGCCGCCGTCCTCGGTGTCCGCGATCGGCCGAACCGACCAGGCCCACCACCAGTACGACCTGAAGGACTTCGACGCGGCGCTCGCAGCGCACAACATGCCGGCCGTGTCGTTCCTCAAGGCCCCCGCCTACCAGGACGCCCACGCGGGCTACTCCGACCCGCTGGACGAGCAGCGGTTCGTCGTGACCACGATCAACGAGATCCAGAAGTCGCCCGAGTGGAGATCGACCGCGGTCATCCTCGCCTACGACGACTCCGACGGCTGGTACGACCACGCCCGCCCGCACATCACCAACGGCTCCGACGACCCCGCCCAAGACCAGCCCGCCTGCCGCCGCGTCGAGGCGTCCGGCGGCCACGACGACCGCTGCGGCCCCAGCCAGCGCCTCCCCCTCCTGGTGATCTCCCCGTACGCGAAGGTCGACTATGTAGACCACCGTCCCGTCGAACAGGCGTCGATCCTGCGCTTCATCGAGGACAACTGGGGCACCGGCCGCATCGGCGGCGCCTCGTTCGACGCCCGCGCCGGCACCCTGGTCCACATGTTCGATTTCGCTCACCCGAGGGCCGGCCGTCTCGTCCTCGACCCGACGACAGGCGCCGTCGTCTCCTGAGAGTGCCGTCTCCCGGCGGATCAGGAACGGTCAGGTGCGCGCGGGGGCCTTGCCCTCCGTGTCGCCGGGGCGGTGGTCGGGGACGAAGCGGTAGCCGACGTTGCGGACGGTCCCGATGAGCGACTCGTACTCGGCGCCCAGCTTGGCGCGGAGGCGGCGGACGTGGACGTCGACGGTGCGGGTGCCGCCGAAGTAGTCGTAGCCCCAGACCTCCTGGAGGAGCTGGGCGCGGGTGAACACGCGGCCCGGGTGCTGCGCCAGGTACTTGAGGAGCTCGAACTCCTTGAAGGTCAGGTCGAGGACGCGGCCGCGGAGGCGGGCGGTGTAGGTCGCCTCGTCGATGGTGAGGTCGCCGCTGCGGATCTCGCCCGGCACGTCGTCGGCGTCGGTGTCGGCCGCGCGCCCGACGGCCAGGCGGAGGCGGGCCTCCACCTCGGCGGGGCCGGCGGTCTGCAGTAGCACGTCGTCCAGGCCCCATTCCGGGCTCAGCGCGGCGAGGCCGCCTTCGGTCACGACGGCGAGGAGGGGGCAGTCGAGGCCGGTGGTGCGCAGCAGGCGGCACAGGCTCTTGGCCTGGACGAGGTCGCGGCGCGCGTCCACCAGCACGACGTCCGCGGGCGGCGCGTCGATGAGCGCGGACGCCTCGGCGGGGGCGACGCGCACCGAGTGCAGCAGAAGCCCGAGCGCGGGCAGGACCTCGTCGGAGGGCTCCAACGCGTTGGTCAGCAAGAGCAGGCTGCTCAAGTGCCGTCTCCCGTCAAGACGTAGGACCCAGACGGCTCATCCCCAGGCCCGACGGCGGTGGTCGGCGGCTCAAGGACGAGGTGACCGTGAAGGGCCTTTCGGATGAACTCCATGGCCTCGTCGCCCGGATCCCTCACCCAGAGCATAACCGAGCCGCCCGACCATGGACCTGCCTGGGCGACACTGGAGCCATGGCCAAGGGGACGATGCGGTACTGGGCGGCGGCCAAGGCGGCGGCCGGGACGCACGAGGAGCCGTACGACGCGGCGACGCTGGCGGAGGCGCTGAAGGCGGCGGGCTCGGCGCGGGGCGAGGAGTTCGCGCGGGTCGTCGCGCGCAGCTCGTTCCTGATCGACGGCGACCCGGTGGGCGGCCGGCCGCACGATTCGGTCGCGCTTCCCGAGGGCGGCGTCGTGGAGGTGCTCCCGCCGTTCGCCGGCGGCTGACGCGAGGTCATCCGTGACGCGACCCGGTATGGGGTTTTCGCGCACTAAGGTGTGGCGATCGCATGCCGCCGGCCCGAAGGAGAGACATGCGGAAGGTACTGCTGGTGCTGTTGATCTTCGTCGCCGCGGCGCTGGTCGCCGCGGACCGGCTCGGCGTCCGGGTCGCCGAGGACAAGATCGGCGAGCAGGTGGCCGCGCAGTACGACCTGCCGCAGCAGCCGGACGTGACCATCCACGGTGTCCCGTTCCTCACCCAGGCGGTCGGCGGCGAGTACGAGCACATCGAGGTCGCCATCGGCGACTGGACGGAGCAGGGCGTCACCGTCACCGGCGTCACCGTCGACATGCGCGGTGTGCAGGCGCCGCTGTCGGAGGTGAGCAAGGGCAGCGCCGCGAACGTCACCGCGCGCACGGCGACCGCGTCGGCGGTCATCCCCTACGCCGTGATCAAGAAGGAGGCGCCGAAGGAGGTCAAGTCGATCGGGCCGAAGGGCGACGGCCTCCAGGTCGAGATGGCCGGCGACATCCTCGGCTTCGCCGTCTCCGGCACCGCGGTGGTGGAGGTGAAGCCGACCGCCAAGGGCATCGCGGTCACCCCGGTGTCGGTGGGGTCGAACGGGGCCGCGCAGATCCCGCTGGCGCTGGTGAAGCGGCAGCTGACCTGGGTCGTCCCGGTCGCCGACCTGCCCGTCGGGTCGCGGATCAGCCGGATCGAGCCGACGCCGGACGGCCTGCGCGTCGCCGCGACGGCCGAGAACGTCCACCTCAACGACCTCCAGCAGAGGCCGAAATAGGCGGACGAGGGGGTGAACCGCCGGGCCGGGCCGTACGTGTACGTGGTGTGGGTCCGACCGCGGATGAGGGTTTGCTTCGCGCCCTGTACAGCGAGCACGGGGGTCCCCTCCTCGGGTACGTCCTGCGGCTGACGGGCGGGGACCGGACCCAGGCCGAGGATGTCGTGCAGGAGACGCTGCTGCGCGCGTGGCGGCACCCGGAGGCGCTGGCCGGGCGCCCGGTGCGGCCGTGGCTGTTCACGGTCGCGCGGAACCTGGTCGTGGACGCGCACCGCGCCAAGCGCGCCCGGCCGCCGGAGACCGGCATCGACGAGCACGTCATCATGACTGCCGACGGCTCCGACGACATCGACCGGGCCCTGGAGTCCTGGACGGTGGCGGAGGCGCTGGCCGGGCTGAGCCCCTCGCACCGGGCGGTCCTGATCGAGACCTATTACAAGGGCCGGTCGGTGGCGGAGGCGTCCCGGACGCTCGGCATACCGCCCGGAACGGTGAAGTCCCGCACCTTCTACGCATTGCGGGCGCTCAAACTCGCATTGGAGGAGCGGGGGTTGGCGCCATGAACGACTGCACGGACGTGCGCACGTCCCTCGGGGTGTACGTGCTCGGCGCGCTGGATCCCGGCGAGCGGAGCCGGGTGGAGGAGCACCTGGAGCGCTGCCCCCGCTGCCGGGACGAGCTCGCCGGGCTGGCCGGGCTGCCCGCGATGCTCGGCCGGGTCGAACGGGAGCAGCTCGAAGGGATCGCCGGGCCGCCGCCCGAACTCCTGGACGGGCTGCTGACCAGGGCGGCCGAACGACGGAGGGGATGGCTCGGCCGCCTGCGCGGCGGGCGGGGCGCCGCGGGGTGGGCCCCGCTCGCCGCCGCCGCGTGCCTCCTGCTTGTCGTCGGGGGCCTGTTCGGCGGCTTCGTCCTCCCCATCGGGCGGGACGGCACCGTGGCGGAGCCCCCGCCGTCCGCCACCGCGTCGCCGGCGGCGACCGCGGAGCGGATCAGCGCCGCCGACCCCAAGAGCAACGTCAAGGGCTATGTGGTGCTGCGCAAGAAGGAATGGGGCACCGAGGTCGAACTGCACCTGTCGGGGGTGCCGAAGGGGTCGCGCTGCCGGCTCCTGGTGGTCGCGCGGGACGGCCGCCGGGACGCGCTCGGCAGCTGGTACGTCCCGTACGACAAGGGCTACGGCGAATACGTCGGGTCGACGATGTTCCCGCGCGGCCAGCTGTTCTCCTTCGAGGTCGTCGGGCTGGACGGGCGCCCGCTCCTCACCATCCCGACCTGACGGACGCTCCCGACCCAGCTCCCGACCCAGCCTCCCGGCCCAGCCTCTCGACCTGGCCCTCCCGACCTGGACCGAGCGGCCCGTCGCGGAGGCCGGGGGGAAATCGGAGGCGGAAGAAAACGCGGCCCTGCGGAGTTGTGATCGACGATGACCGGAGCTTTGATCGCCGCGGCGGTCCTCTTCGCAGCCACGGTGTTCGCCCTCGTGCGGCGGCGCCGTGACGGCGTGCTGCGCGCGCGGCGAGGGGAGGGCGACGAGGTGGCGGAGACCGTCCGGCCGGACGACCTGGGCGCCGACCTGGGCGAGAAGGCGACGCTGCTGCAGTTCTCCAGCGCGTTCTGCGCGCCGTGCCGGGCCACGCGCCGCGTCCTCGGCGAGGTCACCGAGATGGTGGACGGCGTCGCCCACATCGAGCTCGACGCCGAGGCCCACCTGGACCTCGTGCGCCGGCTGAACGTCGTGCGGACCCCGACCGTCCTCGTCCTGGACGGCGCCGGACGCGTCGTGCGGCGCGCCACCGGAGCCCCCCGCAAGCCCGACGTCATCGCCGCTCTGGGCGAGGTCATCCTGTGAGCCCCACCCGCACGACCTGCGATAAGACGAATGTCACTGTCTCGGAACGCGAGACGGATGTGACAGCGCGTGGATTGCGGCTTAACATCGAAGCCGTGCGTTACTGGACAGAGCAGATGCTCACGAAGCGCCGCGCGGTCGACTTCTGCCGCGTGGCCGCCTCGCTCTGTCGCATGGCCTGAGGCATCGAGCCCGTCCGCCCCCGAGCACTTTCCGGCTTTCCCAGCTCGTACGCACGCTTCCACTCCGCCAGGAGCACCCCGATGCAGGTTGATCCGCGTGGGCCGCGCTTCGGCGCGGCCGTCACGACCGTCGTTCTCATCGCGGTGCTGGTGACCGGAAGCTGGGCACTGCTCGCCGCTCAGGCCGTCGTGTTCGCGCTCGCGACCTTCCTCGGTCTCCGGTACGCCCCGTACGGACTGGCGTTCAGAGTGCTCGTCCGTCCCCGGCTCGCTCCGCCCAGGGAACTGGAGGACGCCGCCGCTCCCCGCTTCGCGCAGGGTGTCGGCCTCGCGTTCGCCCTGGTCGGGACGATCGGATACGTGACGGGGACCACCTGGCTCGGCATCGGTGCCACCGCCCTCGCGCTGGCGGCGGCGTTCCTGAACGCGGCGTTCGGGTTCTGCCTCGGCTGCGAGATGTATCCGCTCTTCCGACGTATCACCGCGAAAGTTCGCTCCGAGAGGGAGGTTCCGGCATGAGCCGCTCCGACGTCCTGGTGGACACTGACTGGGTCGAGTCCCACCTGGACGACCCGGGCCTGGTCCTCGTCGAGGTCGACGAGGACGTGTCCGCGTACGACAAGGGCCACATCCGTGGCGCCGTGAAGATCGACTGGAAGACCGAGTTGCAGGACCCGGTCCGCCGCGACTTCGTGGACAAGACCGGGTTCGAGCAGCTGCTGTCCGCCAAGGGCATCGCCAACGACGACCTGGTGATCCTGTACGGCGGCAACAACAACTGGTTCGCCGCCTACGCCTACTGGTACTTCAAGCTGTACGGCCACGAGAAGGTGAAGCTGCTCGACGGCGGCCGCAAGAAGTGGGAGCTGGACTCCCGCGAGCTGGTCACCGACGTCCCGTCCCGTCCGGCGACCGAGTACAAGGCCAAGGACCAGGACCTGTCCATCCGCGCGTTCCGCGACGAGGTCGTGGACGCGATCGGCAAGAAGAACCTGATCGACGTCCGGTCCCCGGACGAGTTCAGCGGCAAGCTGCTCGCCCCGGCGCACCTGCCGCAGGAGCAGTCGCAGCGGCCCGGCCACGTGCCCACCGCGGCCAACATCCCGTGGTCGAAGGCGGCCAACGACGACGGCACCTTCAAGTCCGACGAGGAGCTCCGCGAGCTCTACACCGAGGCCGGCGTCGACCTGAACAAGGACACGATCGCCTACTGCCGCATCGGCGAGCGCTCCTCGCACACCTGGTTCGCGCTCCGCGAGCTGCTGGGCCTGGAGAACGTGAAGAACTACGACGGTTCGTGGACCGAGTACGGCTCGCTGGTCGGCGTGCCGATCGAGCTCGGCGCGGGCAAGTAACCCGGCCGACCTTCGGAGACTGGAGGAGCAATGACCCAGGGCTGCGCAGCGCCCGAGCAGACCGCCCACCTGCCCGCGACCGTCGACCTGGCCAACGAGGCCGTCATCCAGGGCACCGTCACCCGTGACGGCGCCCCGGTGTCCAGCGCCTACGCCCGGCTGCTCGACTCGTCCGGCGAGTTCACCGCCGAGGTCGTCACCGGCGACGAAGGCGTGTTCCGGTTCTTCGCCGCCGACGGCGACTGGACCGTCCGCGTCCTCGCGGCCGGCGGCGTCACCGTCGACAACACCGTCACCGCGAAGACCGGCACGGTCGCCGCCCTGGAGGTCGCGATCTGACCGGGCCGCCCGGCTGAACGCCGGACGCCGCGCCGGCCCGCCCGGCGCGGCCGGCCGAGACCTTCGGACCCCGCCGCCCCGCCCCACCCGGGACGGCGGGGTCCGTCGTCTCCGCCGCGATGGCTCCCGTACCGATCCTCTACGATCGGGCGCCATGGCCCGGCCGTCCGCGCGTTCGCCGCTGATCCTCCCGTGGGCCGCGCTGAAGCTCGCGGGGCGGTTCGTCCTGCCGCTGTCCCTGTGGTTCACGGTGGGCGAGCTGCTCCGCTACGGCGCCATGTACGGCGGCTACCGGCTCGGCACGATGAAGGGCACGGCCGCGTCCGTCGCGCCGATCGTCACCATCGGCCTGCTCGTGGTGATCACGCTGACGGTCACGGTGCTGATGGTGCACAGCGTCCGGGAGGGCCTGGACGTGGTGCACGCCCGCGAGGCGGGCGGCGGCCTCACGCCGTGGGCGGTCGGCAACGAGGAGCCGGTGATCGGCGCGATCGGCCGCGCCGCGCTCCCCTTCGTCATCTTCTACCTGGCGTGGGGGCTGCAGAGCGAGGACGCCCGCGAGTTCGCGTCGGCGGCGGCGAGCCGCGGGTTCGCCGAGGGCGGCATCCAGGGGCAGATCGAGGGCGCCGGGATGCTGCTGTCGCTGGAGAAGCACGTCGGCCTCGCGGTCGGCCTCACCGCGGGCCTGTTCCTGCTGAAGGTGCTGGCGGAGTGGCGGCTGGAGGAGCGGCTGCCCCGCGCCGTCGGGGCGCTCGTCGCCTTCCTGGAGATCAACTTCACGCTGTTCGGCATCTTCACGATCGACCATCTGCGCGGCCTCGGCGTCGACTGGCTCACCGGGCGCGAGGTGTGGAGCTGGGTGACCGGCGTCGCGGGCCCCGCCTTCGCGCTGTGGCCGCCGTTCAAGGACGCGGTGCTCGGCGCGCTGATCTGGCTGGTGATCGCCGGGGTGATCCTGGGGCTGGACGCGGGGGACGAGCGGGTCGTGCTCGGCGACGGCCGCGCGGCCCGGCGGCTGGCGCGCGCCGGCGGGGTCGGCCGGACGAACAGCCCCCGCGAGCTGCTCACCCGCGGGTTCCGGGAGATGTGGCTGCCGGCGTGGTACGGGCTGCGGCTCGTCCGCCGGTCCGGGATGATGCCGTTCGCGACCTTCGCGCTGCTGTTCGCCGCGCTGCACGTGGGGGAGGACGCGTCCCGCCGGGCGGTGTACGAGCTGATCGGCCCGCACGAGGTGACGTGGTGGATGCGGGCGCTGCCGGCCATCGGCTTCGGGACGGGCCTGGTGTTCGAGATCCTGCGGGTGTGCCTGCTCGCGGCGGCGTTCAACCTGGTGATGGCGCGGGTCAGCGCGCGAAACGCAGCGAAGCCTGCGGGGCCCCCGGTCTCCGCGTCTCCTTCGGCGCCTGGATCACCAGCTCCAGCGCGTCGGCCTTCGTCCGGGGCACCGTCCCCTTGACGGTGACGCGCTGCGCGACGCCCGGCGTCGGCTCGGCCGTCTGGAGCCCGCCGGCGAACCACGTGCGGCCCTCGTCGTCGCGGAGCCGGTACGCCAGGCCGTAGGAGCCGACCGCCTTGGCGCTCGCGGCGTCCGAAGGGCGGACGGCGACTTCGAGGCGCAGCTCGACCACGTCGCCCTGCCGCTGCCCGAGAGGGGCGGCGGTGCGCCGGTCGACGACCTTCCATTGCGCGCCGGCCAGCTCGCCGATCCGGCCTTCGGGGACGGTCGTCACCTTCTCCGGCGGTTTCAGGGCCCTGCGGACGTTCCGGGTCTCGTCCGCCCAGGGCACCACGAGCATCGCCGCCATCGCGCACACGAGCGCGATCGCCTGGACGATCCGGCGGTCGCGGGGGCGCATCCCCGGGCGCCGGGGAAGCGGGATCCCGTCGGGGCGGGTGTCGGTGGCCGTCATGAGGTCGCCCTGACCTTGTACCGCTCGGCCGCCCCCTGGACGAGCCTGGCCGCCCGGTCCTTGCCGAGGCCGAGGTCGATGTCGGCGGCCGAGGACAGCTGCGGCAGCAGCCCGCCGGTGCCCACGACCAGGTGCGCGCCCTCGACCCGGTTCTCCGGCAGCTCGAACACCAGTTTCGCGGGCGTCCAGATCAGCGGCTGCAGCGTCGGCTGCTCCGCGGAGACCTCCGAGGTGCGCGGGTCCTGCCGGAACCTGTAGCCGCCCGGCGTCTCCAGCTCGGCCGACCTGAGCTGCAGCGGCTCCCGCCGCGACGTCGCGCTGATCCCCACGATGAGGTACACGCCGTCCGTGCCGACCGGAGGCTTGCCGCCGAGCGAGAAGTTCGGTTCCAGCGACCGCGCCGCCTCGACCTTGTCGACCCGCACGCTGAAGTCGCGGGTCTCGACCTTCTCCCCTATCGAGCCGCCGGTGCGGATGGGGTCCAGTTCACCGGCCCTCACCCGGGGCTGGAGGGAGTGCAGCCACATCGCCCCGGCGAGCAGGACGGCCCCGCCGGCGGCGGCGCTGCCCCGCACCAGCACCTGCCGCGCGTTCACGACTGGCTCACCGGCAGGGTCAGGCGCCCGGCGAGCACGTCGCTCGTGGGCGGGACGATCCAGTTGTAGGTGCTGTCGGTGAAACCGTGCTCGTAGCTCCACTTGCGCAGCCCCACGGTCAGCTTCGACGGCGAGTCGGCCGGGCCCAGCTCCCACATCGCGGACGCCTCGACCGGCAGCCCGGGCTGCGCCGTGTCGGTCTTCGCGCCGCCTGCGACCCCGTCGACCCGATCGGGTTCGACCCACTTGCCGACCTTGGTCAGTGCGGAGACGCCCTCCGACAGCCCGCCGATGCCCAGGGACTTGCTCTCCTTGCCCTTGTTCAGCACCCGCATCCGGACGATGAGGTAGCGCTGCTTGCCGCTGCCGAACTTCCCGTCGGCGAGCCCGATCCGCGCGTCGTGGACGGTCACCTCGAACAGCCCCAGATCGAGCGGCTCGCCCGCCTTCTTCACCGGCTGCTTGGGCGTCTCCTTGAACCCGCCCGCGAGCCACACCGCCGCCACCAGGACCGCGACGGCGCCGAGCACGGCCGCCGGCACGGCCCACCGCCGCGCGGCCGCCCGCGGCGGGGGCGCCTGCGGCCGGGGGGCCGGGGGAACGGGAGCCGTCGACTGCACCCGCCAGATGGTATTACGGCCCCGCCGGCCGCGGTCGCGCCCGTGCGGGAGTGATGCGGGGTCCGGGAATCCCTTATTGTCGTGTGGTTCGCACACGTCAGGAGAGACGAGGTATGCGCGGAGGGCGAATCGCGGCGGGCGCCGCAAGCCTGGCCCTGACGTCCGCTCTGGCGTTCGCTCCGGCGGCCGCCGCGGCGCCGGCGGACCGGCCCGGGGCCGCGCCGACGGCCAGCAAGAAGCCCGCGAGGCAGAAGACGCAGCGGGCACCGGCGCCGAAGTGCAACAAGCAGATCGGGCAGCCCGCCTCGGCGATCACCGTCGAGCCGTGGGCGCAGCGCCGGCTGGACTTCGAGGAGGCATGGCGGATCACCCGCGGCCGGGGCGTGACCGTCGCCGTCGTCGACAGCGGCATCAACGCGAACCACCCGCAGCTCAAGGGGAAGGTCGCCGCGAGCTTCGACGCGTCCGGCACGACGCCCGACGACTGCCTCGGCCACGGCACCGAGGTCGCCGGCATCATCGCCGCCGCCGACATGCGCGGCCGCAACGTCCCGTTCGTCGGCGTCGCCCCGCAGGTGAAGCTGCTGAACGCCAAGTTCGCCAGCGGGGAGAGCACGCAGGACAACACGCTGCTGGCGAAGGCGATCACCTGGGCCGCCGAGCACGGCGCCAAGGTGATCAACGTCTCCTCGGCGGCGCCGGACACGGCCGCGCTGCGCGAGGCGGTGCGGACCGCGCAGCGCCACGACGCGCTGATCGTCGCCGCCGCGGGCAACGTCGCGCAGGACCAGCGCGGCAAGGAGAGCGCCGCCTACCCCGCCAGCTACAAGGGCGTCCTGTCCGTCGCCGCCGTGGACGAGGCGGGCACCATCTCCGGGTTCTCCAACCACAAGACCCGCATCGACGTTTCGGCGCCCGGCCAGAACGTCATCTCCACGCTCGGCGACGGCTACGCCGGCGGTCTGCAGGGCACGAGCTTCGGTGCCCCCTTCGCGTCGGGCGTCGCGGCGCTCGTGCGCGCCCGCCACCCCAAGCTGACCTACCAGCAGGTGATCAACCGGATCCTGATCACCGCGGAGGGCGGCAACGGGCAGGGCAGCGGCCACGGCATGATCAGCCCGCTGCAGGCGGTGTCCGCCCTCGTCGACCCCGACGCGACGCCGGGCGCCGCCGACGCGCGGCCGCTGGGCGGCGCCGTCCCGATCGCGAAGCCCGAACCGGTCGACCACCGGACCCGCACCATCGGCCTGGCCGTAGCGGGCGGCGCCCTCGCCCTCGCGCTCGTCGTCGCGTTCGCCGGGGCGGTCATCCCGCGCGGCCGCCGGCGCGGCTGGCGCCCGGGCCGGGCCGTCATCCCCGCCGAGGAGCGCGACTAGCCGCGACCGATAGCCGAGACCGGGAACGGACACGGAAAAGGCCAAGGAGAAAACGGACGCCCGGGCTCGGCGAGGCCGGGCGTCCGTTTGTCCGTTTCTCCGCCGCTACTGAGGTTGGCCGTAACTGGCCGTCTGGATGAGGCGCTTGCCGGTGCGGCGGTCCGAGTGGGTGCCGCGGCCGGGGGGCAGCGGGGTCGGCCGCACGTCGAACAGGTTCCCCTCGTCCTTGTTCCCCGACATGATCAGCGCCGGGGTGGCCATGTCCTTCAGCCGCTGCAGGACCGGGTCGAACATCGCGCGGCCCGCCCCGCCCATGGTGCGGGCGAGGACCAGGTGCATGCCGATGTCGCGGGCCTGCGGCAGCAGCTCGGCGAGCTGCGCGAGCGGGTTGCCGGACGGGGTGGCGACCAGGTCGTAGTCGTCCACCACCAGGAACAGCTCCGACCCGCTCCACCACGACCGGTTGCGCAGCTGCTCGGGCGTCAGGTCGGACGGCGGCAGCCGGTTGACCAGGGCGCCGTGGACGTCCTTCATCAGCCCGCCCGCGGCCGTCGAGGACGCCGCGAACCCGATGACGTGCTCGCTCTCCGCCGAGTCCAGCAGCGCCCGGCGGTAGTCGAGCATGATGATCCGGGCCTCTTCGATCGTGTACCGCGCCTTGATCGACTCGACGATGAGGCGCAGCAGGTTCGACTTGCCGCACTCGTTGTCGCCCAGCACGACGAAGTGCGGGTCGTTCTCGAAGTCCAGCAGGACGGGGGACAGCGTGTCCTCGTCGATGCCGATCGGGATGCGCTTGCCGGTCTCGGCCACGGCGGGCAGCGAGGTGTGCGGCAGCACGTCCGGCAGCATCCGGACCGGCGGCGCCGGCGGCCGGCCCTGCCAGCCGGCCTGGATCGTCTGCACCAGGTGCCGGACGCCGTCGCCGAGGTCGCCCGCGGTGGTGCGGCCGTCGACGCGCGGCAGCGCGCCGAGGAAGTGCAGGCCCTCGCGGGTGAGGCCGCGGCCCGGCCGCCCCTCGGGGACGTTCGCGGCGAGCTTGCGGTCCATCTCCGACTCGTACGGGTCGCCGAGCTTCAGCTCCAGCTTCGTGGTGAGCAGGTCGCGGATCGTCAGCCGGAACTCCGACCACTTGTTCGTCGAGGCGACGACGTGGATCCCGTAGCCGAGGCCGCGCGCGGCGAGGTCGGTGACCGTCGCCTCGACCGCCTCGAACTCCTGCCGGACCGTCAGCCAGTTGTCGACGACGAGGAACACGTCGCCGAAGCCGTCCCCGGCGATCTGCCCCTCGGCCCGCATCCGCCGGTAGGTGCCGATCGAGTCGATGCCCCGCTCGGTAAAGAACCGCTCCCGCGACTCCAGCAGCCCGGACACCTCCGCCACCGTCCGGCGGACCCGGTCGGGGTCGAGGCGGCTGGCGACGCCGCCGACGTGCGGCAGGTCGGCCAGCGCGGCGAGCGCGCCGCCGCCGAAGTCGAGGCAGTAGAACTGCACCTCCTGCGGCGTGTGCATGACCGCGAGCGAGGTGATCAGGGTCCGCAGCAGGGTCGACTTGCCGGACTGCGGGTTGCCCGCCACGCCGATGTGCCCGGCGGCGCCGGACAGGTCCAGCCACATCGGGTCGCGGCGCTGGTCGAACGGCTTGTCGACGATGCCCGCGAACGCGTGCAGCCGCCCCCGGCCGTCCCAGCCGGCCGTGGTGAAGCCGAACTCCGGCGTCTGCTGGAGGTTCGGCAGGACCTGGTCGAGCGTGGACGGCTCGTCCAGCGGCGGCAGCCAGATCTGGTGCGGCGGCGGGCCGTGCCCGGCGAGCTGCTTGACCACGAGGTCGAACAGGCTGATCTGCGGCCCCTCGTCCTCCTGCCGCCGCTGCTCCCGGCGCTGCGGCTGCTCCTGCATCTGCGGCCGCATGTACGCCGGGGTGAACGGGACGATCTGCGCGAGCTGCCGCGGCCCCTGCCGCGCCTCCTCCGGCTGGGCGTCGTCCGGCTTGTACGGGCCCGACACGTACGCGGCGCGGAACCGCGTCATCGTCTCCGTACCGATCTTCAGGTAGCCGTTGCCGGGCGCCTGCGGCAGCTCGTAGGCGTCGGGGACGCCGAGGACGACCCGCGACTCCGCAGCGGAGAACGTGCGCAGCCCGATCCGGTACGACAGGTGGGTGTCGAGGCCGCGCAGCTTGCCCTCCTCCAGCCGCTGCGACGCCAGCAGCAGGTGGACGCCGAGGGAGCGGCCCAGCCGCCCGATCATCACGAACAGCTCGGCGAAGTCGGGCTTGGCCGACAGCAGCTCGGAGAACTCGTCCAGCACGACGAACAGCGTCGGCATCGGCTTGAGCGGCGCGCCCTGCTCGCGGGCCTTCTCGTAGTCGCGCAGCGAGGCGTAGTTGCCGGCGGCGCGCAGCCACTCCTGGCGGCGCACCATCTCGCCGTGCAGCGCGTCGTACATGCGGTCGACGAGCGGCAGCTCGTCCTCCAGGTTCGTGATGATCGCGGAGACGTGCTGGAGGCCGTCCATGCCGAGGAACGTCGCGCCGCCCTTGAAGTCGACGAGGACGAAGTTCAGCACCTCCGACGAGTGCGTCATCGCGAGGCCGAGCACCAGTGTGCGCAGCAGCTCGGACTTGCCGGAACCGGTCGCGCCGATGCACAGGCCGTGCGGGCCGTACCCGCCCTGCGCGGCCTCCTTGATGTCCAGCTCGATCGGGCGGCCGTCGGCGTCCAGGCCGATCGGCACCCGCAGCCGGTTGCGCGGCGCGCGCGGCTGCCACGCCTGGCGCGGGTCGATCCGGGCCGGGTCGGGGACGCCGAGCAGCGTCGTCAGCGTCGTCGCGGCGGACAGCGCGTCCATCTCCGGGCCGGTGGCGGCGCTCGCCCGCAGCGGCGCGAGCTGCCGCGCGAGGCCGTCCGCCTGCACGTAGCTGAACTGGTCGGGCCTGCCGAGGGAGCTCGGCACGTCCTTGCCGGTGCGGTCGCGGCGCAGCATCGCCATCTTGTCGGGGGCGACCCGCAGCCGCAGCATGGTGCTGTCGGCGGTCGGCGCGACGTGGCCGGTCAGGTCGACGACGCAGACGCCCTCGATGCCGTCCGAGCCGATCTGCGAGTCGGGGGTGACGGCGCCGCCGTCCACGATGACCACGTGGTACGGCAGGTCGCTCTGCTGGAGGCCGGGCGTGAACCGGGCGCGGTCCTTCACCTCGGTGCCGAACATCCGCTCCAGCTCGGCGAGGCTGTTCGCCATCAGCCGGACGGGCCCGGCCGCGTCCGTCACCGTCGGGTGCATCGCGTGCGGCAGCCACTTGACGAAGTCCCAGTGCGGCATCGCCTCGGGCGACGCGCACACGCTGACCCGCATGTCGTCGGGGGAGTGGAACGCGGTGAGCTGCGCGATCATCGCCCGGACCATGCCGCGCACCGCGTCCGGGTCGCCCATCGGCAGGATCCGCGCGAACGACGGCAGCGACACCGCGACCGGCAGGTTCGGCACCGTCGAGTGGGCCCGGACGAAGCGGCGCAGCGCGCCCGCCGTCATCGGCTCCAGGTCCTCGACGGGGCGCGTCTCCGGCGGGATCAGCTGGACGGCGAGCTTCTGCGGGCCGGCCCCGATCCGCACGTTGCCGAAGTCGGGGTCGCTCGGGCGGCGCTCCCAGATCCGGGCGCTCATCACCAGCGACCACAGCGAGTCGGGCGCCGGGCTGTTCCACTCCAGCGACTCGCGCTGCTGCTCGGCGGCGCGCCGCACCTTGCGGCGCACCTGCGACAGGTAGCGGAAGTAGTCGCGGCGCGCCCCGTTCAGCTTGAACTTGCGCTCGCCCGAGCCGCGGCCGAGCTGGCCGAGCATCATGCCGCCCATCGCCAGGGCCATGCCGCCGCTGCTGATCATCATGATCGGGCTGCGGGTGCCGCCGCCGAGGAACATCAGCCCCATCATGAGCGGCATCACGGCCATCGGCAGGTACGTGAGGACGTTCTGCAGGCCGCCGCTCTGGATCTCCGGGATCTCCGGCGGGGATTCGAGCAGCAGCTCCCCCTTGGGGGCCGGGGGCGGTTTGCGGCGCTCCTTGCGCCTCACGAGGATCGTGCTCACCTCGGCGTTCCTCCAGGAGCCTCAACGCCGGGGCGGCCGGTGCGGGGGACGGCCGGCCCGTTGGGGGATACTTGTCTTGCTTTGAGCTTGATTTAGCGTAGGCGGACGTCACATCCTAAGCTGCGCGCCGCTCGGATCGGCCCCCCTGACTGACCTGGAGGACGGGAGCTCCCGTGAACTCGCCCGCCACGACCGAACTGTGCAGGGTCACCATCGTCGCACCGAAGCGGCGCATCGACGTGTCCCTGCCCGCCGACGTGCCGCTCGCGCACATGCTTCCCACGCTGCTGCGCGCGGCGGGCGAGGACCTCGCCGACGCGGGGCTCGCCCATTCCGGGTGGGTGCTGCAGCGGCTCGACTCCGACCCGTTCGACCCGTCGCAGACGACCTCGGCGCTCGGCGTCCGGGACGGGGAGATCCTCTACTTCCGGCCCCGCATGGCGCAGCTGCCGGAGATGTCGTTCGACGACGTCGCCGACGTCATCGCGTCCGGGATCCGGGAGCGCACCGACCGCTGGCGGCCCACCACGACCCGCTCCTTCGGCCTCGGCGCCGGCGGCATCGCGCTGCTCGTCGCCGCGGTCGTGATCGCGCTGTCCGGGCCGCCGTGGATCATCCCGGCCGCCGCCGCGGGGCTCGTGGCGTTCATCACCCTGATCATGGCGACGGTGCTGTCCCGGGCGGTCGGCGACTCCGGCGCGGGCGTGATCCTCGGCTACGCCGCGCTCCCGCACGCGTTCCTGGCCGGGCTGGCCGCGCCCGCCCGCGACAATGTGGAGCTGCCCGACCTCGGCGCCGCGCATCTGCTCGCCGCGTTCGGGGTGACCGCGCTGGCCGCGATCATCGCCGCGTTCGCCATCGCGGACGGGCTGCCGGTCTTCCTCGGCATCGCGTTCGCCGCGGTGGTGGGCGCGATCGGCGCCGGCGTCGGGTTCGCGTTCGGCGACCTGCCCGCCGCCGGCATCGCCGCCGTCTGCGCGGTCGTCGTGATGATGTTCATCGCCGCCGTCCCGTCCCTGTCGTTCAAGCTGGCCCGGATGCCGCTGCCGCCCGTCCCGAGCAGCGCCGAGGACCTGCGCCGCGACACCGAGACGGTGGACGGCCGGGAGGTGCTCACCCGCACCGCCGCCGCCGACCGGTTCTCCACCGGGCTCATCGCCTCGATCGCGCTGGTCGCGGGCGGGGCGATGCTGTTCCTGGCCGGCGAGGACGGCTGGGCCGGCCCGGCGACGGCCGCGGCGATGTCGGTGTCGCTGCTGCTGCGCGCCCGGATCTTCCGCGGCGTCGCGCAGCGCTCCTGGATGCTCGTGATCGGGCTGTTCGGGCTGGTGCTGACGTCGATCGGGCTGGCGCTGCACGGCAGCCAGCTCATGGCGCTCGCCGCGGCGCTCGTCCCGCTGCTGCTGCTCGCCGCGATCGTGGTCGCGGTGACGCTGTGGCTGCCCGGCCACCGGCCCACCCCGGTCTGGGGCCGGTGGGGCGACATCCTCGACATGCTCGTCATGATCGCGCTGATCCCGCTCGCGCTCGCGGTGCTGGACGTCTACTCCCGCGTCCGCGGGCTGGCCGGGTGACGGGCGGATGCAGAACCGGCGGGATCTCTACCAGGCGCACCGCCTGATGACGCAGCGCGTCGGGCTGGCCCTGCTGCAGGGCGAGCCCGACGTCGCGGAGTCGCCGATGCGGCGGCTGTCGGTGGGCGCCTTCGCCGGCGTCATGGTCGGACTGGTGATCATCGCCGTGTTCGGCATCTGGGGGCTGCTGTCCCCGGGCGGCGCCAAGGGCCTCGACGAGCCCGGCAAGCTCATCATCGAGAAGGAGACCGGGACCAAGTACATCTACGACGCCAACACCAAGAAGATGTTCCCGGTCGCGAACTACGCGTCCGCGCTGCTGGCGCTCGACTCCGACAGCGGGCCGGAGCGGCGCACCGTGTCGCGCAAGTCGCTGGCCGGGTTCGAGCGCGGCGCGATGATCGGCATCCCCGGGGCGCCCGACTCGCTGCCCGGCGAGGACCAGCTGATCCGCGGGCCGTGGTCGGTGTGCACCCGTGAGGCGGCGGGCCCGACCGGGGTGAAGCGGCAGATCAGCGCCCTCGCCGCCGGACGGAAGGTGGGCGGCCGCCGGCTCTCCGACACCGAGGCCGTCATCGTGCAGACCGGCGGCGTCCCGTGGGTGGTCTGGAAGGACCACCGCATGCAGATGACGATCGCGGCGAACCAGGTGCCCGCGCTGACCGGCGGGCCCGGCGCCGTCGAGGTCCCCGCGACCTGGCTGAACGCCATCCCGGCCGCGGGCAACTTCGCCTCGCCGGACATCCCGGACCGCGGCAAGTCCGTTTCCGGCCCCGGCGGCGGGTCGGCCCGCGTCGGCCAGGTGTTCAAGGCCGAGACCGGCGCCGGCGGGCAGGCGCTGTGGTACGTGATGCTGGGCGACGGCCTCTCGCAGATCAACGAGACGCAGGCGCAGCTGCTGCTGCGGGACGTCAAGACCGCCGCCGCCTACCCCGGCGAGAACGCCCGGCCGCTGCCGACGGACGTCCCGTCCGCGCAGGCGATGGCGTCCAAGACGCGGCTGCTGGACAACAACCTGCCGCCGGCGCTGCCCAGGTTCGTCGCCTGGGACCCGGCCACGCCGCTGTGCTCGGTGTTCCCGGTCGGCTCCGCGACGGCGCGGCTCACGATGGGCGGGTCGCTTCCGGCGCCGTCCGCGGGCACGCTCGGCGCGGGCACCGCGGGCTCGTCCGGGACGATCGACCAGATGGTGCTGCCGCCCGGCGGCGCCGCGCTGATGAGCCTCGTGCCCGCCGGCGGCGACAGTTCGGGCGGCGGCGGATCCGGGTCGCTGTCCCTGGTGAACGACCAGGGCGTCCGGTTCGCGCTGCCGTCCGCGGACGTCGCCAAGAAGCTCGGCTACGACGCGAAGAAGGCCGCGCCCGTCCCCTCCAGCGTCATCCATCTCATCCCGCAGGGTCCCGCACTCGACCCCGCGCTCGCACGCAAGCCCGTCTCGACGTCCAAGGCGTGAATATGACGTAGGTCACATGAACCGCGAGATCAACACGTGCGTCGACATAGGTGGCGTGCAACACTTATGATCGCTGACATTTCGTGTCGACAGGATTGCTCCCGGGCGCGCCGGGCGAAGGCGGGCCTTTCCACTCTCCTGCGGCGCGCGACCGAAAATCGCAATCGGAGGTGACACTGTGGGAAACACGTCCGCAGCCGACAGAGCGGCAATGCAGCAGGCCGCCACGCGGATCGAGGACTCCGCGGGCATCGTCAAGGGCCTGCAGAGCCAGCTTGAGGGGCACAAGGCGCAGCTGATGTCCGGCTGGGCCGGTAACGCCGCGGTGTCCTTCGACCGGGTCTTCAACGAGTTCCAGACCGAGATGAACAAGGTCAGGACGGCGCTGGAGGGCATGCACCAGAAGCTCGTGCACACGAAGATCACGTACGAAAGCACGGAGCAGGAGCAGCAGGACGCCGTCAACAAGATCAACCAGCTGCTCAACGGCGGCACCTGACAGTCCCTTTCCCGTCATTCCTCCGACCGTAAAGGACTCCTACCGTGAGCGACAGCTACACAAAGGCCAATTTCAGCACGATGCAACAGGCGCAGGCCGACTTCACGCTGGCCTACCGCGCACTCGTCGACGAGCTCGACGACCTGGAGAAGAACCTCGAGCAGAACCTCGCCCAGTGGGAGGGCGGCGCGCAGGCCGCCTACTGGGACGCCAAGCGCCAGTGGGACGCCGCCGCGGCCCACATCGGCCAGGTGCTGAACCAGCTCGGCGTGGTCATCGGCGAGGCGCACAGCAACTACAGCGGGGCCGAGCGGGCCAACCAGAACATCTGGGCGGGCTGACCCCGGGGCACATGCTCCGGTCTACGTCGTGCAGGGACCTCGGCCGGGCCTGCACGGCGTAGTCGTGCCGGGGGCGGAGACGTGATTCGCCAGGAGGGCGAGCGATGGGCGACAAGTATCATCTGACAGACGAGCAGCTCGCGAAGGTCGAGTACACCTACACCGTCGGGGCCAACCAGTACAGCCCCGGGCAGACCGTCGAGGTCCACGGGCTGACCCAGCAGGAGTGGGACGATCTTCCGGAGTGGCGGCAGCGCGATCTCTACTACCAGTACAGCGCCGGTGCCCACGCCGGGAAGTGGGACGACCCCGCCAATGCTCTGCCGCGCGGACAGGAGCCCGACCGCAGCGCCTGGAAACTGCAGGCCGAGAAGGGCTACGACGTCGATCCGGCGGAGCTCCGGCAGCTCGCCAAGGACATGAAGTACAAGCTCGACATCTGGAAGCGCAAGCTCAACAAGGTCGGCGCGACCTCGATCACCACGGCCGACCTCGGCGGCACCAAGGGCTCGGACAAGTTCGTGGAGGTCGCGACCGCCAGCAAGAACGGCTTCCAGGAGTACATCACCGCCATCGAGACCGCCTACAACGGCGTGATCGGCAAGCTCAACGCCACGGCGGACCAGTACGAGAACGCCCATCACACCACCAAGAAGCAGGTGGACGGCGCCAGCCCGACCGGCAGCGGCAACCCGAACCTCAAGTGACGACCATCCCGGAAGGAGGGACCGATGGGTAAGCGGAACCCCGAGTCGTACCCGATCAGGGACGGGATGGAGTTCGGGAGCTACAGCTTCAACGACGAGAACTTCGACGACATCAAGACCAAGCTGAAGAACCTCAAGCCCGAGGCCGTCGGGACCGCTTCGACCGCCTACAAGGACGCGGCCGAGGTCCTGGCGGAGATGACCGAAGAACTCCGCAACAACTTCGCCAAGCGGATCATCAAGCACTGGCAGGGCGACGTCGCCCAGGAGGCCCTCGACCAGCTGGGGCAGGTCTACGAGACCTCCAGTAAGCTCTCGGACGACAGCCACCGCAACGCGCAGCTCTACAACTGGTACAAGGTCAACATCCTCGACTGGTACAAGACGACCGGCGAGACGATGGAAGACGGGTACATCCACACCGGCGGTGACGACGACCGCGCCCGCGAGTTGATGCAGAAGTTCAACATGCGGATGAAGGAAGCGTTCGACGGCCACCCCCTCAAGATCACCAAGGACCTGCCGGGGGAGAAGGGCGGCGTGGGGCCTCCGCCGCCCCCGCCGCCTCCTCCGCCCGGCGGTGGCGGCGGGCCGTTCGGCGGCGGTGGCGGCGGCGGGCCGTTCGGCGGCGGTGCGGGCGGCTTCGGCGGCGGCAGCGGCGCCGGTGCCGGCGGGAACTTCCCGACGTCCGACGGTGCGGGCGCATTCTCCCCGAACGGCGGCGGCTCCGGGCCCTTCACGGACGGCGGCACGAGCCCCTTCAACCCGTCCTCGCCCGGCGGCGGGGCGAACATCCCGACCGGTGACGGCGCGGGCGGCTCGCCGTTCGGCACCGGGTCGGGCACCGACCTGTCGAGCTTCCCGGGCGGCGGCCCCGGCGGCGGCCCCGGTCTCGGCGGTGGCGGCGGCGGCCTCGGCGGCGGTCTCGGCGGAGGCGCCGGTGGCGGCTTCGGCGCCGACCCCGGCGGTTTCGGCGGCGCGGGCACCGGCTCGGCCGGCGGTCCCGGCGGCGCCTTCG
>NZ_JBIQHY010000207.1:0-4869 GCF_044508335.1 Actinomadura sp. | reverse complement strand
GCCAGCGGGGAGATCCCGAGGCCGTCTACGGGGAGTTCCAAACGGCCATTGACACACGCGCGGAGATGCCCAGGCGTGCGTGACTCTGGTCGCTGAGACAGGTCTCAGGCCAGGTCGCCCTCAAGGATGCGAACGCCCATGATGCCTAAGGGCTTCGCTGGCAGGCGGTGCCGACGGCGAACGTGCGGTTGATCGTCCGTAGACCGTCCGCCGGTTCGGTGTCGGGAGACGCCCATGCTTTGTGTACCCTCTACTGTTCGAACCGGCGCGGGAACGCTGTCCCGCATCTTTGGATCCAGGTGGTACTCAGAGGCCGGGCAGTTCTCGATATTGCGAGGCCCGTACACGGTCACGCCGCGTACGGGCCGAGCTGTCGCTACGACGTGCGGGCGGGTAGCTAGGTCCCACCGTGATGCGGTGGACATCGGTGATCGCGGCGGTAGACATGTTCACTTGATTGTGGTCGCCCCAGCGGCACGGCCCGCGCGGTTAGGGGATGGGGAAGCGGGACGGGATTGTTAGGCGGGTGCCGGGGGTGGGTCGAGCCGGTTGGCGGGGCTCCCCGTAGGGGGTACCACGCGCATGGCTGCAAGATCACTATCCGGCCCGCCGCCGTCCCCCATGATCGCCGCGTTGGCGGCCCGTAGTTGCGTGTCCGCCGTTTCGGGCGTGATCGTGACCTGAACGTCGACCTGGTCCCCGGCCCGTACGCATGCGTTGCGCATACGGGCCGGGGTGTTGCGGCGCGCGCGATCCTCGGGTGGCTAATCCCCCACCGTGATCCGGTAGTTCCCCGTCGCCTGATGGTGGGACCATGCCCACCTGCGCCCTGCTCGTCACCAGTCCCGGGGCGCATCCGCGTGCAGGGGACTTTGCAGGTCGTTGCCCTCGATCAGGCGGTATGCGGCGTAGCGTGGGTTGCAGCGCGTCCGCTGGTCAACGCGCTACCGACCCGCCCGCGCGATCCGCTGCGCGATCGGAGCGACATCATGAACACCACGTACACGACTCAAGGCCATACCGACATCCATCCGCGGGTTGTGCTGTCGGTCGTGCGTCGGCCTTCGTTCACCGTCGCCGCCCTGCAAGGCGATCTTGACCTGGTGACCGCGCCCGCGCTTCGCGACGGGCTGCTGGCGCTGCTTCACCCCGGGCAGCGGATGCTGGTACTGGACCTGTCACAGCTGTGGTTCTGTGACGCGGCAGGGATCTCCGCTCTGATCAGTGTGTGGCACCGTGCTCTGGCTCTGGGCGTCTCGATGCGTCTGGCCTCCCCCCGCTCGCACGTGGCGAGGATCCTGGTAGATGCCGTCCTTGAGCACGGCCTTCGGACTTACTCGACCCTGCCCCGAGCGCTCCAGCAACCGCTGCCTCCGGCGCTGGAACCCGCCGCAGTCTGACCGGGCCACGATGGTGCCGTCGCCGCGCTGGTGCCGACGTGGACCGGCTCCAGAGTGCCGACCTTGTGGCCGCCGGAGCCGAGGACGGCGCGGGTGCGCCATTCCCGGATGTCGACCATCTGGATCATCGGGACTCCTCATCTTCTGGTGGAATCAGGCCCCCAGAACTCGTCGTCCAATTCGTCCCAGGTCGGTTGGTCCGTGGGCCGCACTCCGGGGCGGCGGGGGATCCGCCGGAGGCTTCGGCGCGGGGCGGCAGTGCCGGATACGGTGCGGCAGCGGGTCCGTCCAGGCGGGGGCGCGGCGACCTCGATCGGCTCGGGACGGTCACCGGTCCCATGCTGGGCCCGGTCGCCGGCGTCGATGACCGCGTCGTCTTCGTTCTGAGGTTGTTCCGTCACATCGGCCCCCGGCGGCGTGAGGATCTCAGCCGCCGGTATGAGCGGTGTCCTACCGCTGACGGTTGCGCTCCCGGCTAGGACTGCTCACCGCGATCCGTACCGACGGGCGGCACGTTGACCTGCTCACCGTCCCGGCCTCCACGCTGGAAGCCGAAGCTGAGACGGTGATGGAACCGGCGTCGCCCCGTTACCCTTCCCACGTCCCGCCGACCGACCCCCGAGACACCCCCGACCTGCTGGCCGCCCTCACTGCGGCACCCGGCGGGACAGACCGTGCCGGCACCCGGAACGGCTCGGAGGACGCCCGGGTATCCGAGGGCGGACGACCTCGAAGGGATCTCGCGGCGCCTTGGTCCGTACCCGGTGCCCGGCCGGCCGTCATGCGGCCGTAGCACCCGCCCACCAGCGTCCCGGCGGCCGATCGCCCGGACCTCTTCGGCAACCGGCGGGGCGATGAGCCGGGGCGGCATCTCGGGTAACTCTAAGTAACGACAGTGTTAGACACGACGTTCGTGGACATAGCACCATCTCCACGTCGATCCCGGCTCCATCGCGGCGGCAAGCGGATGGTCGGTCTCCTGATAGTGCGCTCGCGCGTGCCGAAGCGGCGAGTCGTCGGAGCAGCCCACCCAGCCGCAGGTGAGGCAGATACGCAGTGCGGTCCACCCGTGGGCCTGTGCCTCGCATGCCGTGCAGCCGCGCGAGAGCGGCGTGACGGGTGTCAGATCGTCCACGTGGCCGCAGCGCGGTGCCGAGCCGTTCGTGCTGAACGGCACCCCCGAACTCAGCGCGTGGAATGTCGTCGTGCGCTTCATCGAAGCCTCCCTTCCTCAGCACTGCGATGTGCTGCCGCCAGGTCAATAGTCCAGTTCGGGGCGCGGGTCCGCTGACCGCGCGCAGGTGACGCAGTACCTGCGCGTACTAGCTTGCGAGCGCCTCGAGGCCCGCTCCCTGCCGTGACAGCACCGTGTCGTCGGTGCCCCGCACGCGCCCTCGCCGGCGTCGGTCCGGTGCGGAGCGCTGCCGCTGGCGTCACCTGCGGTCACGATCGTGGTCATGGTCCTCAATGCCACGTAGACGCCCTCCGGGGGGACGACCGGCTCGGACGCCTCCGGCGGGCTCGGGCGCGTGGAAGCGCCCATCACCAGTTGAGCCCGGCCTTCAAGAAGACCGAACCGGGCAATACAGATAAGAGTCATCAGTGGCGGCGATAACCGTCGGCCCGGCGACGCGGAACTCCAGCGCGGACCGCGCTGTACGCTGCTGGGAGGGGTCCAGCTGTTCCGGCCCGGAAGGCGGGAGACGTGGAACTGCGCCAACTCCGCTACTTCGTCGCCGTCTGCGAGGAGCTCAACTTCGGCCGCGCGGCGGCCCGCGAGCACATCGTGCAGTCGGCGTTGAGTCAGCAGATCCAGCGGCTGGAGCGGGAACTGGGCGTGCGCCTGCTGGACCGCACCACCCACTACGTCGCCCTGACCCCGGCGGGGGCGGCGCTCCTGGTCGAGGCCCGGCAGATCCTCGACCAGGTGGAGCGCGCCGCCCAGGTCGCCCGGACCGCACAGAGCACCTCGCCGACGCTGCGGGTGGGCATCATCGACGCCAGTTACGACTCGATGCCGCAGATCCTGCACGAGGCCCAGGCGCTCTTCCCGGATCTGGTGATCCACCAGGTGGAGGCCGGCGTCCCCGAGCAGTACCAGCGACTCGTCGACGGGCGCCTGGACGTGGGCATCGGCCGCGCCGCACTGGCCCCCAGCGGGGTCGCCTCACACCTTTTCCGCCTGGACCGCCTCGGAGTCCTGGTCCCGCGCGGGCACCGGTTCGCCGACCTGGACGCCGTCCCGGCCGAGGCCCTCGCCCGTGAACCGCTGCTGCTGGCCGAGGAGATGAAGGCCCCGGAGTTCAACCAGTTCACCGTCGAGATGTGCCGCGCCGCCGGCTTCACACCGACGGTGTACAAGGGCACCGTCGACAGCGTCCACGCCGCATCCGCCCTGGTGGCCCAGGGCCGCTGCCTGTACTGCGTCCCCTCCTCCTGCATCTCCGCGCTCCCGGGGACGATCTGGCGCCCGCTCACCGAACCTGTCTCCTTCTATCCCTGGTCGATCCTGTGGCGCGCGGCCGACGACTCCGACCATGTGCACGCCGTCGTCGCCTGCGCCCGCAGCATGTCCGAGCGGCTCAGCTGGCTGGACGCCGCCGACCAGGCGACCGGCTGACACGGATCCCGGTCGGTGTCGAGCCCGGCTCTCGGTGATCGGCTGGTGATCGGCCGTGGTGATCGATTCAGCGCGTGTGGGCGGTATCCCGGTGCCCATGGCAAGGACGAAAACATGGCCGGGCCCCATTGTGAGGGCAGAAAGCAGGCCGGGATGTGGATGTGGTAGCGAAGGTGGGCGGCCAGTTCCATCGCTGTCTCGGCTTCAGCCCGAGGTGTGGGGGGCCGGGACGGTGAACAGGGCGACGTGCCGGCCGTCGGCGTGGACGGCGGTGAGCAGCCCGGAGGGCAGGGAGTCGAATCAGCTAAGCCGCACCACCCGGGCGTCGGCCGGGCCGTCGACGCGCAGTCGGCGGGGGTGGCTATCCCCTGAGTTTCCATGGATACGACGGTCATCGGCGCAGGTGATGAATCGTGCGCGGAGTGCCTGTGTCCAGAAACCAGGTCACAGAGCTTGACTGGGAAGTGGCCGGTCGCTGCTGGGGCCGCGCTGGCCGATCCAGGGCCGTCCGCTCCTCCCCGAGTTGGGCGGGCCTGGATCGGCGGCGCGCTCCTCCTACGCCGACGGGCGCCAGCGCGTCCGCTGGTAACTCACGGGCCGGGCGGCGTCCGGTTCAGCGTGCCGAGGGTGTTCTTTCAGCCGTTCCCCATCTAGTTCCCCGGCGTTCAGCGTCGTCGCTCGTGTCCGGGTGGGGTGGCGCGGGCCGGTCGGCTTGTCAGGGGCGGGCGGCTGTTTCCAGGGTGGCCCGTGCCGCCGCATCGTCGGTTGAGGCCGGGACGGTGAGCAGGTCTACGCGACGGCCGTCGGCATAGATCGCGGTGAGCAGTCCGGCGGGAAGGTTGCCGAACC
>NZ_JBIQHY010000087.1:0-31408 GCF_044508335.1 Actinomadura sp. | reverse complement strand
CTGCAACATCACCAAGTGCTGCACCGAGGTCTGCCCCGAGCACATCAAGATCACCGACAACGCCCTGATCCCGATGAAGGAGCGGGTCGTGGGCCGCAAGTACGACCCGGTGGTGTGGCTCGGCAGCAAGCTCGGCATCGTGAAGAAGGGCCAGGACACCCCGTCCGCCTGACGTCCCCCCGACGGTTCTCGCGAACGTCCCCCGCCGCCCCGCGCGACGGGGGGCGTTCGCGTTTCCGCCGCTTCCGCTGCGGGGGCGGCGCTCTGGCATGCGGCGCCCCCGGAACACGGCGGGCGGCGTGCCCCCGGACCGCCGCCCGCCGCCCCCGCCGTTCCCCGAGGACACCGCGGACGCCGGAAGGCCGTCCGGTCGCGCACGCCGCGACCCACCCTGGCGCACGCGCGGCCGCGCGAGTAGGGAATAGTGCACATAACGCGAGATTGAAACGTGATTCTTTCCCGGGAGGCGGCCGGCGGGGAATCCCTTTAGCGTGGAGTTCATGAGCCCCCTCGAACCGGGTTCGTTCCTTGCCGACCTCACCCCGGCGGAACGCGCGGACCTGGAATCACGCGGCCGCGTCCGTGACTTCGCGCGGGGGGACACGCTGTTCACCGAGGGGGAGGAGCCCGGCTGGGTCGCGGTACTGCTGCGCGGCAGGGTGAAGGCGTTCTCCTACCACGAGCAGGGCGGCGAGGCGCTGCTGGCGGTCCGCGGGCCCGGCGCGGTGCTCGGCGAGGTCGCCGCGATCGACGGGCAGCCCCGGTCGGCGTCGGTGCAGGCCCTCGAACCGGTGCGGGCGCTCGCGGTCAGCGCGGACGAGTTCATGGCGTTCCTGCAGTCGCACGGCCGCGTCTCCATCATCATCATGCGGATGCTGTGCCAGCGCTGGCGCGACGCCGACCGCAAGCGCGTCGAGTTCGGCATGTTCGACGCCACCGGGCGGGTCGCGCAGCGGCTCGTCGAACTGGCCGAGCGGTTCGGGGTGCCGCACCGGACGGGCACCGGCGAGGAGAGCGTCCGCATCACGCTGAACCTGTCGCAGGAGGAGCTGGCCGGCTGGGTCGGCGCCTCCCGCGAGGCGGTCAGCAAGGCGCTGCGCACGCTCCGCCGGCACGGCTGGATCGAGACGGGCCGGCGGCGGCTGATCGTCCACGACCTGCAGGCCCTGCGCCGCCACGCGCGGTAGGCCGCCGAGCGCGGCGACCCCGGAGCGTCCCGCGCGGCCGGGCGGGCCGTACTCTGTGCAGGATGCAGCTACAGCAGCTCGCCTACTTCGTCGCGGTCGCGGAGGTGCGCCACTTCACGCAGGCCGCGGAGCTCCTGCGGGTCGCGCAGCCGTCGCTGTCCAAGCAGATCCGCGCGCTGGAGAGCGAGCTGAACGTCTCCCTGTTCCGGCGGGCGCGCGGCAACATCACCCTGACGCCCGCCGGCGAGGCGCTGCTGCCCCTGGCCAAGCGCATCCTGGCGGACGTCGACACGGCCCGCCTCGAAGTGCAGGAACTCGCCGGCCTCAAACGCGGCCGGGTGCGCCTCGGCGCCACCCCGTCCCTGTGCGCGGGCCTGCTGGCGGACGTCCTGCGCCGCTTCCACGACAGGTATCCGGGCATCCAGCTCATCGTCGAGGAGGGAGGCTCGCGCGACCTCGTCCGCGAGCTGACGCGCGGCTCCCTCGACCTGGCCCTGGTCATCCTGCCGCTGCAGGGCGACCCGCCCCTGGACACGACCCCGATCCTGCGCGAGTACCTGGTGGTGGCCTCGCCCGCGGAGCAGCGGTCGCTGCCGCGCCGCTCGTACCTGCGCATCGAGGATCTCCAGGACCGCCCCCTGGTGATGTTCCGCCCCGGATACGACCTGCGCGAGGCGACGATCAGCGCGTGCCGGGCCGCCGGGTTCGAGCCCAGGTTCGCCGTGGAGGGCGGCGAGATGGACGCCGTGCTCCGCTTCGTGGAGGTCGGCCTCGGGATCGCGGTCGTGCCCAGCATGGTCCTCGCCGGACGCCCCGGCCTGCGCGGAACGCCGCTCGTCCTGGCCGACGAGGAGGCGCGCCGCGGCCGCCACGGCCCCGGCCTCCTCCGCACCGTCGCCCTCGCCCACCGCAAGGACGTCGAGCTCACCCACGCCGCGCGCGCCTTCCAGGAGACCCTGCAGGCGTTCCTCGTGGAGGCCGGCGAGGCCGGCACCCTCCCCGCCGGCGTCGAGAACCTCGTCGACGCCTAGCTCCCGCGGTCCGTCGGGCCCGCAGTTTCTTCGGTCGCCTCCCCGGAACCGGAGGCGCGGTCAGGCGGTCAGCAGGTCCCGCAGCAGGCGCGCCCGGACGGCGTCGTCGTCGCCCTCGGGCAGGTGCCAGGGGCAGGCGACGTCGAGCGCGGCCACGCGACCGGTCGCCAGGATGCGGCGCACCGACGCGACCACCGCGTCGTAGGAGGGGCCTCCGCCCACCGGGAACTTGAGGCCCGGCAGGTCCTCCTTGTCGATGACGTCCACGTCGATGTGCAGGAGGAGCGGCCCGTCCGGCAGGGCCACGTCGTCCACCGGGCAGTGCCGCACCCGCGAGGACGCCAGGAACTCGGCCTCGGCCGGGTCCAGGTCGCGGGCGTCCACCAGCACGGCGCGGTCCTCGGGCAGGGGGCGCAGGCCGAGTGGGTCCGCCAGCAGTCCGGTGTCGGCGCCGAGGATCTGCCGCAGCGGCATCCCGCCGATGTAGCCGGAGGTCGAGCTCTCGACGGTGTGGATGTCGCCATGCGCGTCGAACCAGACGACGGCCGCGTCCACCCCGGCGCGCTGGAGACCGGCGAGGACGGCCTCCGAGGTCAGGCAGTCGCCGGAGACCACGGTGGGGCGGGTGCCGCCGGCGACCTGGTCGGCGACCTCGGCGGACACGAGCTCGAACAGGGCCGCGACGCGCTCCCACACGCCGCCTTCGGGCAGGTCGCGGGTGACCGGGACCACGTCGGGGCCCGGCAGGGGGAAGGACGAGTCGGGCAGCCGTTCGTCCTGGTGGTAGGGCACGAGTGTGATCATGCGTTCACCCTAGAACGGCCCCGCCCGGTACTCCGGGCGGGGCCGGGATCGGGGGCCCGTGCGGGCGCGCGTCAGCGCTTCCTGCCGCCGGCGGTCGCCTTCAGGTAGTCGCCGTTGAGGCGGCCGATGACGTCGAGCGGGATCTCCTTCGGGCAGACGGCGGTGCACTCGCCGGTGTTGGTGCAGCCGCCGAAGCCCTCCTCGTCGTGCGCCTCCAGCATGGACACGACGCGGTCCCAGCGCTCCGGCTGGCCCTGCGGCATCAGCCCCAGGTGGGTGATCTTGGCGCCGAGGAACAGCGCGGCCGAGCCGTTCGGGCAGGCCGCGACGCAGGCGCCGCAGCCGATGCACTCGGCGGCCTCGAACGCGCGGTCGGCGTCCGGCTTCGGCACCGGGGTCGAGTGCGCCTCCGGCGCGGTGCCGGTCGGCGCGGTGATGTAGCCGCCGGCCTGGATCACCCGGTCGAACGCCGAGCGGTCGACGACCAGGTCCTTCACGACCGGGAACGCCTTGGCCCGCCACGGCTCGACGTCGATGACCTCGCCGTCCCTGAACTTGCGCATGTGGAGCTGGCAGGTGGTGGTGGCCCGCTCCGGCCCGTGCGGCGTGCCGTTGATGACGAGGGAGCACATGCCGCAGATGCCCTCGCGGCAGTCGTGGTCGAACGCCACCGGCTCCTCGCCCTCGGCGATGAGCTTCTCGTTCAGGACGTCCAGCATCTCCAGGAACGAGGCGTCGGGGGAGATGTCGTCGAGCTTGTACTCGACCATCCTGCCCTCGTCCTGGGGGCCGCTCTGGCGCCAGACGCGCAGTGTGAGCTTCATGATTACGTGTACGACCTCTGCTACTTGTACGACCGCTGCGTCGGCTTGACGTATTCGAAGTCCAGGACCTCCTTGTGGAGGATGGGCTGCTCGCCCTCCCCGGCCCACTCCCAGGCGGCGACGTAGCCGAAGTTCTCGTCGTCCCGCTTGGCCTCGCCGTCCTCGTCCTGGCTCTCGGCCCGGAAGTGGCCGCCGCAGGACTCGGTGCGGTGCAGCGCGTCGATGACCATCAGCTCGGCCAGCTCGAAGAAGTCGGCGACGCGGCCGGCCTTCTCCAGCTGCTGGTTCAGCTCCTCGCCCCTGCCGGTCACCTTGACCCGCGTCCAGAACTCCTCGCGCAGCGCCGGGATCAGCTCCAGGGCCTTGCGGAGCCCCTCCTCGGTGCGCTCCATCCCGCAGTACTCCCACATGATGTGGCCGAGCTCGCGGTGGAAGGAGTCGACGGAGCGGTCCCCGTCGATCGACAGCAGCTTCTCGATCCGGGTGCGCACCCGCTCCTCGGCCTCGCTGATCGCGGTCTCGGCGACCGGCGGGAGCTGGTTGCGGGCGATGTAGTCGCCGATGGTGTTCGGGAGGACGAAGTACCCGTCCGCCAGGCCCTGCATCAGCGCGGACGCGCCGAGCCGGTTCGCGCCGTGGTCGGAGAAGTTCGCCTCGCCGATCACGAACAGGCCCGGGATCGAGGACTCCAGGTCGTAGTCCACCCACAGGCCGCCCATCGTGTAGTGGACGGCGGGGTAGATGCGCATCGGCGTCTCGTACGGGTTCTCGCCGGTGATGCGCTCGTACATCTGGAAGAGGTTGCCGTACTTGGCCTCGACCTGGTCGCGGCCGAGCCGCTCGATCGCGTCGGCGAAGTCGAGGTAGACGCCGAGCCCGCCGGGGCCGACGCCGCGTCCCTCGTCGCAGACGTTCTTCGCCGCGCGGGACGCGATGTCGCGCGGCACGAGGTTGCCGAAGGACGGGTAGATGCGCTCCAGGTAGTAGTCGCGCTCGTCCTCGGGGATGTCGTACGGCTTGCGCGTGTCGCCGGCCTTCTTCGGCACCCACACCCGGCCGTCGTTGCGCAGCGACTCCGACATGAGCGTCAGCTTGGACTGGTGGTCGCCGCTGACCGGGATGCACGTCGGGTGGATCTGCGTGTAGCAGGGGTTGGCGAACAGGGCGCCGTGCCGGTGGGCGCGCCAGGACGCGGTGACGTTCGAGCCCATCGCGTTCGTGGACAGGAAGTACACGTTGCCGTAGCCGCCGGACGCCAGCACGACCGCGTCCGCCGTGTAGTGCTTGATCTCGCCGTTGATGAGATCGCGGACGACGACGCCGCGCGCCCGCCCGTCCTCCATGATCAGGTCGAGCATCTCGTGCCGCGGGTACAGCTCGACGTTGCCGGCGTCCACCTGCCGCATCAGCGCCTGGTAGGCGCCGAGCAGCAGCTGCTGGCCCGTCTGCCCGCGGGCGTAGAAGGTGCGGGAGACCTGCGTGCCGCCGAACGAGCGGTTGTCGAGCAGGCCGCCGTACTCGCGGGCGAACGGGACGCCCTGCGCGACGCACTGGTCGATGATGTTCCGGGAGATGTCGGCGAGCCGGTACACGTTCGACTCGCGGGAGCGGAAGTCGCCGCCCTTCACCGTCTCGTAGAACAGCCGGTACACGCTGTCGCCGTCGTTGCGGTAGTTCTTCGCGGCGTTGATGCCGCCCTGCGCGGCGATCGAGTGGGCGCGGCGCGGGGAGTCCTGGAAGCAGAACTGGATGACGTGGTAGCCGGCCTCGCCGAGCGTCGCGCCCGCGGAGCCGCCCGCCAGCCCGGTGCCGATGATGATGATCTTCTTCTTGCGCTTGTTGGCCGGGTTGACCTGCTTGGCGGTGAACTTGCGCGTCGTCCAGCGGTCCTCGATGGGGCCCTTGGGCGCCTTGGTGTCGGCGATCGGCTCGCCGGTCCTGTAGAAGCTGTCGGTCATGGTCAGCTCACCCATCCGAACGTGATGGAGACGGGGACCGCGACGAAGCCGAGCGTGATCAGGGCGGCGGTGGTCGCGGCGAGGCCCCGCAGGGCGTTGTGGCTGCGCGGGCTGCGCAGGCCGAGCGTCTGGAACGCGCTCCAGATGCCGTGGTTGAGGTGCAGGCCGACGAGGAGGACGGCGGCGACGTACCAGACGGTGATGTACCAGCGGGACGGGTCGAAGTCGGCGACCATCCGCTCGTACGGGGTGGCGTCGGCGCCCTCGGGGTTCACGACGAAGAACGTGAGGTCCAGCAGGTGCCAGATGACGTAGACGGCGATGATGACGCCGCCGTAGCGCATCGTGCGGGCCGCGTAGCCCTGCGCGTGCGACTTCTTCCTCGACCGGTACTTCACCGGGCGCGCGGCCGAGGCGCGGCGGGCGAGCGACACCGCCGACCACATGTGCAGGGCGACCGAGACGGCCAGCACGACCTCGATGAGGGTCAGGACGGCCCGGTGCGGTACCGCGGGCTCACCGATCGTGCGGAGCCAGTGCGCGTAGTGGTTGAAGTCCTCCGCGCCCATGAAGATCTTCAGGTTGCCCACCATGTGCGCGACCAGGTACAGCACGAGGACGCCGCCGGTCACCGCCATGACGGCCTTCTTGCCGACGGTCGATCGGTAGATCGCAGGTATCGCTATAGCCACGACCTGCACCGTATGTCCGGATTGGAGAATAGTTCCAAGTCATCAGCGCACTCGTGGCGATAGCCGCAGGCTATGAACGCACGCCGCGCCGACCTTGTGTCCGTTCCGTAACGTTCCGCGCGGTGAGTGATCTCACAGCGTTACCGGGAACTCCGGAAACGAGTGACCCAGAAGACATTGACCGAGGTCAGCGGCTTGTGCTCAGCGGGGGGCTCAACCCTGTCCGGGCTGCCGGGACAGCAGCAGGACGGCGAGGTCGTCGGTCAGGGCGTCCCCGTTGAGGCGCTCCACCTCGGTCACCAGGTCGTCGATCAGCGCGCGCCCGGTGGCGCCCCGGGCGCGCGCCGCCCGGGCCAGTTCGACGAGGCCGTCGGTGCCGAGGCGGTCGGAGCCGTCGCCGACCCGGCCCTCGATCAGGCCGTCGGTGTAGAGCATCAGGCTCCAGGACTCGCCGAGGTCGATCTCGGTGGTCGGCCACTCGGCGCCCGGCAGCAGGCCGAGCGCGGGGCCGTGCGCGTACTCCGGCAGCGCCGCGACCTCGCCGTCCTCGCCGAGGGCGCCGCGGAACAGCAGCGGCGGCGGATGCCCGGCGAGGTGCATCCGCGCGGTCCGCCGGGACGGCGCGATCGTGATCATGCAGAGCGTGGTGAAGATCTCCTCGCTGCGCCGCTCGTGCCCGAGGACGGTGTCGAGGGTGCCGAGGAGCTGCTCGCCGGTGTGCCCGGCGAGCACGAGCGTCCGCCAGGCCATGCGGAGCTGGACGCCGAGTGCCGCCTCGTCCGGGCCGTGCCCGCAGACGTCCCCGATCATCAGGTGGACGGCGCCGCCCTCGGTCTGCACGGTGTCGTAGAAGTCGCCGCCGAGCAGGGCGCGCCGGCGGCCGGGCCGGTACCGGGTGTGGTGCCGCAGCGCCGGGTCGTCGATGAGCGGGACGGGCAGCAGCCCGCGCTCCAGCCGGGCGTTCTCCCGGCCGAGGATGCGGGCCTCGACGAGCCGCCGCTCGGCCTCCTCCGAGCGCTTGCGCTCGATGGCGTAGCGGATCGCGCGGGCCAGCAGCGGCGCGTCGACCTCCTGCTTGACCAGGTAGTCCTCGGCGCCGGCGGCGACCGCCTGCACGCCGAGGTGCGCGTCGTCCAGGCCGGTGAGGACGATGACGGCGGCCGGCCCGGACAGCGCCAGCACCTGCCGCAGCCCGTCCAGCCGGTCGATGCCGGGGGCGGACAGGTCGACGATGATGCACTGGGTGCGCCGCGTCAGCGACCGCCGCGCGGCGGCGAGGTCGGACGCGACGGTGATCTCGACGTCCACGCCGCTCTCGGCGAGCATCTTCTCGACCATGCGGACGTCGGAGGGGTCGTCGTCGATGAGGAGCAGGTCGATCCTGTCCTCGGTACCCGTCGTGTAGGGGGACGACGGACGGCTGGGCATCTGATGGCTGAGCGTGCTCACAGGGCTTCCGGAAGTCGGGCTGACGGCACTGGCAACGGCCGGTAACGTCCCGCTTATTCCCGCGGCCGCGGGTGGGCGCGACGGACCGCGCCGGGGCAGCGGCATTGGCCTAGCCGCCAGGGTCCCGGCTCAAGGAGCGGAGGAAGCGTCGCTCCGTACGTCCCAGACCTTAGCGTGTCCTCACCTCGCGGCGCACCCCCTGAGCGCGTCCCGATGAGTATTTCCGGCCTGTCCGAAACCGATCGGCGCAGGTGAAAAACCAGTCGAACTTTCGGTGTTCCGCCGCATAACCTGCGTCGAGTGAAGCCGTTGCCGGAAAAGGATCCCGGCCGGCCAGATCACCGGACACCCGCGCGCTACCTGCTCTGGCTGCTGCGCGCCCAATGGCGCAGCGTCTCCGCCGGCGCGTCCCTCGGCGTGGTCTGGATGCTCGGCCAGGCCCTCATGCCCGCCGCGATCGGCCGCGCCATCGGCGACGGCCTCGCGGCGCGGGACGAGCGCGCCCTCCTCACCTGGTCCGGCGCGCTGCTCGGCCTCGGCGTCGTGCAGGCCGCCGCGGGCGCCGCCCGGCACCGGTTCGCCGTGTTCAACTGGCTCGCGGCCGCCTACCGGACGGTCCAGATCGTCACCCGGCAGGCGACCCGGCTCGGCGGGACCCTGCCGAAGCGGCTGAGCGCGGGCGAGGTGGTGAGCATCGGCCTGTCCGACGTGTCGCACATCGGGGACGCCCTCGACATCGTGTCGCGCGGGTCGGGCGCCGTCGTCGCGATCATCGCCGTCGCCGCCATCCTGCTGAGCGCGTCGCCGCCGCTCGGGCTGATCGTGCTGGTCGGCGTCCCGCTGATCCTGGCGATCGCGGCGCCGCTGCTGCGCCCCTACCGCGACCGCGAGCTCGCCCACCGCGAACTGGTCGGCGAGCTGAGCACGCACGCCACCGACCTGGTCGCGGGGCTGCGCGTCCTGCGCGGCATCGGCGGGGAGGCGCTGTTCTCCGCCCGCTACCGGGCCGAGTCGCAGCGGGTGCGCGGCGCCGGGGTGGCGGTCGCGCGGGCCGAGACCCGGATGAACGGGGCCGAGGTCCTGCTGCCCGGCCTGCTGATCGCGCTGGTGACCTGGGTCGGCGCCCGGTTCGCCGCCGACCGGACGATCGGCGTCGGCGAGCTGGTCGCCTTCTACGGCTACGCGGTGTTCCTGATCGTCCCGCTGAAGACGCTCGGCGAGGCCGCCGGCAAGATCACCAAGGGGCTGGTCGCGGCGGGCCGGGTGACCGCGCTGCTGGCGATCGACCCCGAGCTGCCGGCCGCCGGCACGGCCCGGCCGGCGGCGCCCGCGGAGCTGGTCGACATCGCGTCCGGGCTGGTCGTGCGGCCGGGGCGGGTGACCGCGATCGCGGCGGGCGACCCGCGCGACGCGCAGGCCGTCGCCGACCGGCTCGGCCGCTACGCCGGCGGCGACGTCGACTTCGGCGGCCTCCCGCTGCACGAGGTCGCGGACATCCGCGAGCGGATCCTCGTCGCCGTCAACGAGGACCGCCTCTTCGCCGGGCCGCTGGGCGAGTCCCTGGCACCGGACGGCGACGAGGCGGCGCTGCGGGCCGCGATCCGCGCCGCCTGCGCCGAGGACGTCGTCGCCTCGGTCGGCCTGGACGCGCACGTGGCCGAGGCCGGGCGGGAGTTCTCCGGCGGCCAGCGGCAGCGCCTCCGGCTGGCGCGGGCGCTCGCCGCCGACCCCGAGGTCCTCATCCTGGTGGAGCCGACCAGCGCGGTGGACGCGCACACCGAGGCCCGCATCGCCGAGCGGCTCGGCCGGGCGCGCGCGGGCCGCACCACCGTGGTCTGCACGACCAGCCCGCTGATGCTGGACCGCGCCGACCACGTCGCCTTCCTCGAGGACGGGGTCGTCGTCGCCGAAGGACGGCACCGCGACCTGCTCGACGAGGACCCGCGCTACGCGGCCGCGGTCACCCGCGGCGAGGCGGTGCGGGGAGAGGCGGAGAGGCCGGTGAGCCCGTGAGCGCCGAGATCCTGCCGATCGCGACGCCCGCGCAGGTGCGGGCGTACGCGCGGCGGCTCGTCCTGCGCCATCCGCGCGCCCTCGCCGGGATGCTGGCGCTGCACGCGCTCGCCGCCGCGGCGGGCCTGGTGACGCCCCGGCTGCTCGGCGCGCTCGTCGAGGACGTCCGCGACGGCCGCGCCGCCGTCGACACCACCGGCCTCGCCATCGCCGGGTTCGTGATCGCGCAGGGCGTGCTGATCCGGTACGCCTACCTCGCGTCCGCGAAGCTCGGGGAGCGGGTGCTGGCCGAGCTGCGGGAGGAGTTCGTCGACCGGGTGCTGGAGCTGCCGCTGTCCACGGTGGAGCGGGCGGGCACCGGCGACCTGGTGACCCGCGCGTCCCGCGACGTGGACACGCTGAGCACGTCGGTCCGGTACGCGATGCCGGAGACGCTCGTCGCGGTCGTCGTGGGCGGGTTCACGCTCGGCGCGCTGCTGCTGAACGGGCCGCTAGTGGCGCTGCCCGTGCTGGTCTCCGTCCCGTCCCTGGTCGCGGTGATGCGCTGGTACCTGCCCCGCGCGCACCGCGGCTACCTGCGGGAGAACGAGGCGTGGGCGCGGATCGCGGAGGGGCTCACCGAGACCGTCCAGGGCGCCCGCACCGTCGAGGCCCTCGGCCTCGCCGAACGCCGGCACCGCCGCGGCGACGCCGACATCGCGTCCTCCTACAGGGCCGAGCGGTACACGCTGCGGCTGCGCACGGTCCTGTTCCCCGTGGCCGAGCTGAGCTTCGTCCTGCCCGTGGTCGCGACGCTCCTGGCCGGCGGCCTCCTCTACCTCCACGGCATGGCGACGCTCGCGCAGGTGACCGCCGCGACCCTCTACGCGCAGCTGCTCATCGAGCCGGTCGACACCATGCTCTCCTGGCTGGACGAGCTGCAGCTCGGCAGCGCGTCGCTGGCCCGGCTGCTCGGCGTCGGGAACGTCCCGCCGGACCGGACCCCGAACGGGCGGCGGCCGTCCGGGGAACGGCTCGCGGCGCGCGGCGTCCGCTACGCCTACCGGCCCGGCGACGACGTCCTGCACGGCGTGGACCTCGACCTGCGGCCCGGCGAGCGCCTCGCGGTGGTCGGGCCGAGCGGCGCGGGCAAGTCCACCCTCGGCCGCCTGCTCGCCGGGGTGGACGGCCCGCGCTCCGGCTCCGTCACGGTCGGCGGCGTCCCGCTGGTCGAGCTGCCGCTGGACGGGCTGCGCCGCGAGGTCGCCCTCGTCACGCAGGAGCACCACGTGTTCCGCGGCACGCTCCGGGAGAACCTGCTGATGGCCCGCGCGGACGCGTCCGACGACGACATCCGCCGGGTGCTCGCGGCCGTCGACTGGGACGGCCCCGGCCTGGACACCGTCGTCGGCTCCGGCGGCGCGGCGCTGACGCCCGCGCAGGCGCAGCAGCTCGCGCTGGCCAGGCTCGTCCTCGCCGACCCGCACACGCTCGTGCTGGACGAGGCGACGTCGCTGCTCGACCCGCGCGCGGCGCGCCGCCTCGAACGCTCGCTCGCCGCCGTCCTGGACGGCCGGACCGTCGTGGTGATCGCGCACCGCCTCCACACCGCGCACGACGCCGACCGCGTGGCGGTAGTGGAGGACGGCCGCATCACCGAACTGGGCACCCACGAGGACCTGCTGGCCGCGCAAGGCTCCTACGCGGCCCTATGGCGCTCCTGGCACGGCGGCTCGACCACCTAGCCGTCCTCGTCGGCGGGGGGTCAGCCGGAGAGGGCCGACTTCAGGTAATCGATCTGGATGTGCAGGAGGTTCTCTGCGACCACCTCTTGCGGGGTCATGTGGGTCACTCCCGACAGGGGCAGGACCGTGTGCGGGCGGCCCGCCGCCAGCAGGGCGGACGACAGGCGGAGGGTGTGGGCGGCCACCACGTTGTCGTCCGCCAGGCCGTGGATGATCATCAGCGGGCGCTTCAGCTCGGCGGCCCGCTCGATCAGGGAGTTCGCGGCGTAGTTCTCCGGCTCCTCGTCCGGGTGCCCCAGGTAGCGCTCGGTGTAGTGGGTGTCGTACAGGCGCCAGTCGGTGACGGGGGCGCCCGCGATGCCCGCGTGGAAGACGTCCGGGCGGTGCAGCACGGCGAGGCCCGCGAGCCAGCCGCCGAACGACCAGCCGCGGATGCCGACGCGGTCGAGGTCGAGCGCGGCCGGGTGCCTGCGCGCCGCCTCGATCAGCGCGGTGATCTGGTCGTCCAGGACGGGGCCGACGAAGTCGCCGCGCACCGCGCGGTCCCACGCCGGGCCGCGCGCCGGGGTGCCGCGGCCGTCGGCGATGACGACGGCGAAGCCCTGGTCGGCGAGCCACTGCGGCTCGCAGAACATCCGCTGGACGGCGAGCACGCGCTGGGCGTGCGGCCCGCCGTAGGGGTCCATGAGGACGGGCAGGCGGCCCTGGTCGGGCGTCCACCCGGTCGGCAGCAGCACGGCGGTGCGGATCTCCCGGTCGCCGGCGCGCAGCAGCTCCACCCGCGGGGTGATCACCGGGGTCTCGGCGAACGAGGCGACCGGGTGCGTCCCGGCCGGCGTGCGCACCTCGATCTGCGCGCCGGGGGCGTCGAGCCGCGCGCCCGTCACCACGGTGACGCCGCCGGAGCGGACGCCGCCGAAGACGCCCTGCCCCTCGGTCAGCCGCGACACCTCGCCCGCCTCCCAGGAGTACAGGTGGATCTCGGTGGGCTCCTCCGAGGCGGTGAACAGGATCGACTCGCCGTCCACCCCGAGCACCGCGCGGACCTGCAGCCCGGCGGGCGTCACCGGCTTGCCCGCGACGGTGATGCGGCGCGTGTCGGTGTCGCGGTCCTCGGTCGTCCAGACGAGGTCGCCGGAGTCGGTCCGGGCGGGCAGGCCGGGGACGATGTCCGTCCACACCGGATCGTGCTCGGTGTGCACGAGAGACGTCTCGCCGTTGGACGGGTCGACGCTCAGCACCCGCTGCGAGCGCTGGTCGCGCGGCTGCACGACGATCAGCAGGCCGTGCCGGTCCCAGGAGGCGGCCACGAAGTAGGGGAACATGCCGCGGTCCCAAGCGACGCCGGTGCGGCGGCCGTCCACCTTGAGCAGCGCCAGCGACACCAGCGCGTTCGGCGTGCCGGCGGCCGGGTAGGCGATCTCGGACGGCGGCCGGTCGGGGTTCGCGGGGTCGGCGATGTGCCAGCGCTGCACCGGCGTCTCGTCCACCCGGGCGACCAGCAGGGACCCGCCGTCGGGCGACCACCAGTGGCCGCGCATCCGGTCCATCTCCTCCGCGGCGACGAACTCGGCGAGGCCGTAGGAGATCTGGTCGGACTCCGGCCGGACGAGCGCCCGGTCGTCGGTGCCGTCCATCTCGATCAGCCGCAGCGTCCGGCCCGACACGTAGGCGACCCGCCGCCCGGCCGGGTCGGGGCGCGGGTCGAACACGGGCGCCTGCGCGGGCAGCTCGCGGACCAGCGCGGTGTCGAGGTCGGCGACGTAGAGGCGCCCGGCCAGGGTGAACACGGCCTGCCTCATGGCCCGGTCGGTCGCGTAGCCGACGATGCCGCCCGCCTGCTCGCGGGCCCGCTCGCGCCGGGCGCGCTCCTCGGCGGGCAGGTTCTCCTCCCCGGGGACGTCCAGCGCGGCCGGGTCGGCGACGCACCGCTCCTCGCCGGTCGCGGCGTCCAGCGTCCACAGGCAGGTGACCGGGTCGTCGCCCGCCCTGGTGCGCAGGAAGACGACGCGCGACTCGTCCGGCGCGATCTGGAAGGCGCGCGGGACGCCGAGGCTGAACCGTCGGGTGCGGGCGCTCTGCCGCGGGTAGCTGATGCTCATGGCATCCGAGTCTGCCAGGATGCCGGTGAAGCACGGCGCACGGCGGCCTCCTGCCCCTATGATCACGGGTCGTCGCGTGGTGGACGGGGAATATCCCGTGCCCGGGTCCGCGCTCGCGTAAGCTCAAAGCTTCCCCAAGCACTCATTTCATCGCGGGCTGAGGAGTGGTCAATGCCGGAGCTGCAGCCGGGAGATCCCCGGCGGCTTGGCTCGTACGAGATCGTCGAACGGCTCGGCGAGGGCGGCCAGGGCGTCGTCTACGCCGGCGTGGACGCCTCCGGGAACCGGGCCGCGATCAAACTCCTCCGCGCCGACCTGGCCGGGGACACCATGGCCCGCACCCGGTTCGTCCGCGAGGCGCAGGCGGCCAAGCAGGTCGCGCGGTTCTGCACCGCGCAGGTCCTGGAGGCCGACGTCGCGGGCGACCAGCCGTACATCGCCAGCGAGTACGTGCCGGGCCCGTCGCTGTACAAGCAGGTCACCGAGAGCGGCCCGATCGGCGGCGCCGCGCTCGACCGGCTCGCGATCGGCACCGCGACCGCCCTGGTGGCGATCCACCAGGCCGGCATCGTGCACCGCGACTTCAAGCCGCACAACGTCATCATGGCGCCGGACGGGCCGCGGGTGATCGACTTCGGCATCGCGCGCGCCCTCGACACCGGGCAGACGAACGCGACCAAGGCGATCGGCACGCCGTCCTACATGGCCCCCGAGCAGGTCGCGGGCGCGACGCTCACCGAGGCCGTGGACGTCTGGGCGTGGGCCACGACCATGGTGTTCGCCGCGACCGGGCGCCCGCCGTTCGGCGACGACACCGTCGTCGCGGTCATCAACCGGGTGATGCACGAGCCGCCCGTGCTGGACGGCGTCCCCGCCGACCTGCACCGGCTCATCGCCGCCTGCCTGGCCAAGGAGCCGGAGCGGCGGCCGACCGCGCAGCAGATCATGATGGCGCTGATCGGCAGCGGCCCGGGCGGCGCCGGGCAGACCCGGATGGACCCGGCGCAGGCCGACACGATGCTCGCGGAGGGCTCCACGCTCGCCGCGGGCGGCGCGGCGGGGCTGGGCGCGGCCGGGATGATGGCGGGCTCCACCCACCCCGGCGGCCCCGGCGGCGGGACGCGCCGCGTCTCACCGTCGGAGTACACCGGTGACCTGCCGCCCGCCGGCCCCCCGTACGGCGCCGACCGGGCCCGGTACGGCGACTGGGAGCCCGAGCGCAAGTCCAAGTGGCCGATCGTCGCGGCCGTCGCCGCGATCCTCGTGCTGGCGCTCGTGGTCGGCGTGTACGCGGCGACCCGGGGCGGGGACGAGAGCCCGAACGCGCCGGTCACGCCGTCGGTCACCGACTCCGGGACGGTCTCGGAGGCCCCGACGACCGAGGAGCCGGAGCAGCCGACCCCGACCCGCACCAGGACGCGGCAGACCGCGCCGCCGCCGCGGACGTCCGAGCCGACGCGGCAGCCGACGACCAGCGCGCCGCCCACGAACGAGCCGACGACCAGCGCGCCGCCGACGAGCGGGCCGCCGACCACCGGCGGCGGCGGGGGAGGCGGCGACGACGGCGGCGACGGTGACGGCGGCGGCACCGGAGCGGGCGGCGGAGGCGGCGGCCCGGGCACCGGCGGGGGCCGCTGAGCCGGCCCGCCGGCGCCGCCCCGCGGGGCGCGGGGCAGGGCGGTCATCGCCGTGCCGCCGGGCTCTGAGTAGGCTCGTTGACTATGAAGGAGCCGCGGATCCTGTTCGTCCACGCCCATCCGGACGACGAGTCCATCGGGACCGGGGCGACCATGGCCAAGTACGCCGCCGAGGGAGCCCACGTATGCCTCGTCACCTGCACTCTAGGTGAGGAGGGGGAGGTCATCCCGGAGGAGCTGCGCCACCTGGCGTCCGACAAGGAGGACGCCCTCGGCGAGTACCGCATCGGGGAGCTCGCCGCCGCCTGCGCGGCGCTCGGCGTGCGCGACCACCGCTTCCTCGGCGGCGCCGGGCGGTGGCGCGACTCCGGCATGATGGGCGCCCCCACCAACGACGACCCGCGCTGCTTCTGGCGCGCGGACCTCGACACGGCCGCCGCGGACCTCGTCGCGGTCATCCGGGAGGTCCGGCCGCAGGTGATCGTCACCTACGACGAGCGCGGCAACTACGGGCACCCCGACCACATCCAGGCGCACCGCGTCGCCTGGCGGGCGTTCGAACTGGCCGCCGACCCCGCGTTCGAGGACGGCGCGGAGCCGTGGCGGGCCGCCAAGTTCTACGCCTACGCCACGCCCCGGACCGTCCTCGCGCGGGCGATCGCGGTGATGCGGGAGGCGAAGCTGCCGTTCGCGCGCGTCGCCGGGCTGGACGAGCTGGGCTCCGGCGTCCCCGACGGGCAGGTCACGACGGTCGTGGACGCCCGCGCCCACCTGCCCGCCAAGATCGCCGCGCTGCGCGCCCACCGCACCCAGATCGTCGTCGCGCCCGACGAGGTGGGGCCGTTCTTCGCGCTGTCGAACAACCTCGGCCAGCAGGCGTTCGGCACCGAGTACTTCATCCTGCAGGCGGGGGAGCTGGGCCCGGTCGGCCCCGGCCGCCGCGAGCGGGACCTGTTCGCGGGCCTGCGGGACGCGCACGACTCGATACCCTGACGTCCGTGCACAAGGACGACGACGAGGCGCGGGTCGGCCTCGCCAAGGAGGGCCTCCCGGCGGACGGCGACGCGCCCGGCCTGACCAGGGCCGGCGAGCGCCCGCTGGACGCGTTCGTGTCCGGCGCCGCCTACGCCGCGCTCGGCCTGCTCGGCGGGGTGTTCGGCGTGGTCGGCTCGTTCGCCCAGGACTGGACGGTCGGCTCGGTCCCGGTCGCGGCGATCGTCCTGGTGGCGCTGGTCTTCGCGATGGCCCGGCTGGCCGGCTTCGGGATGGGCGGGCGGCTCGGCGCGACGATCCCCGCGGTGGTGTGGGGCGTCGTGGTGTTCGTCCTGTCGACGCGCCGCACCGAGGGCGACCTCGTCGTCCCCGGCACCGCGGCCGGGTACCTGTTCATCATCGGCGGCATGTTCGCCGCCGTGGCCGGGATCATGACGGTGCCGCCGGCCCGCCCGCCGGGCGACTGGCTGCTCGGCAGGGCGGGCCGGACGCGCGAGTAGCGGCGCCGGTCAGGTCGCCATCGGCGCGGGCTCCGGATCGGCCTGCGCGAGGGCCGTGCTGCTGTTGTGCCCCTTCAGGGACAGGCAGGCGGCCGCGCTGAGCAGGATCACGCCGATCGGCAGCCACATCGTCGGCTTCATCGCGTGCACGAACCCGTGCGAGAACACCTGCCCGGCCAGCTCGTGGACCCGGTGCGCCACGTTCGGCGGGACGCCCGGCGGAAGCTGCTGCTTCGCGCCGCTCTGGCCCGCGCCGACCTCCAGGCCGCCCTTGGCGGCGTCCGCGAACCCCTGCACGAAGCCGCCGCGCAGGTCCGCCGGGAGCGCGGCGGAGCGGGCCGCGGCCTCGTCCCGCAGCGACGACGCGAGCTGGTTCTGCAGCACGGCGCCGACCGCCGCGCTGCCCAGCACGGACCCGACCTGCCGGATCGTGTTGTTCACCCCGGACGCGGCGCCGGCCAGGCGCGGCGGGACGTTCCGGGTCGCCTCGGTCGCCATCGGCGCGAACACCCCGCCGATGCCCGCGCCCGCCACGACGAGCGCGGGGATGAACGCCTTCCAGTCCGTGCCGACCTGGGCGACGAGGACGATCCACACCATGCCCGCCGCGTAGAGGGTGAGGCCGGCCATCAGGATGAACTTGCCGCCGATCCGGTCGGACAGCCGTCCCGCGGCGGGCGCGAGGAACATCGACACGACCGACGACGGCGCCATGACGAGGCCCGCCTTGAGGGCGCTGAAGCCCAGCACCGACTGCAGGTAGATCGTCATCGGCAGGAACATGCCGATCATGCCGACCGAGACCGCCGCGCCGACCAGGTTCAGCACGGTGAAGTTGCGGTCCTTGAACAGGGAGAACGGGACGAGCGGCTCACCGTCCTGGCGGCCGCGCTGGTGCACGACGAAGACGGCGAACAGCCCGGTTCCGGCGGCGATCAGGCCCCAGATGCCCTCGTTCCACTCGTACTTCTGGCCCTCGGTGAGCGCGAACGTGACGCAGAACAGGGCCGCGGACGCCAGCAGCACGCCGGCGACGTCGAACCGGTGCCGGACGGTGCGGGTGTGGCCGGGCAGGATCGGCACGGCCATGGCCAGCACCAGGATGCCGATCGGCAGGTTCACGAAGAAGATCCACCGCCAGTCGAGGCTGGTGACGAGCAGCCCGCCGACGGTCGGCCCGGCGATCGTGGACACCCCGGCCACCGCGCCCCACACGCCGAGCGCGGCGCCGCGCCGCTCCGGCGGGAACACCCCGATGATGATCGACATGGTCTGCGGCATCAGCAGCGCCGCGCCGAGGCCCTGCACGGCCCGGGCCGCGATCAGCTGCGCCGGGTCCTGTGAGACGCCGCACGCCAGGCTGGACAGCGTGAACAGCGCCACCCCGGCGATGAACAGGTTCTTCTTGCCCCACAGGTCGCCCAGCCGGCCCGCGGTGATGAGCAGCACCGCGAGCACCAGGATGTAGGCGTTGACGACCCACAGCACCTCGTCCAGCGAGGCGTCCAGCTTGTCGATCATGCTGGGGATCGCGATGTTCACGATCGTCAGGTCCAGCAGCGTCATGAAGAATCCCAGGGAGAGCGTGAGCAGGATCGCCCAGGGATTGCCGCGCCATCTGCTCATGAGTCCCCCTTGTCGCCATGGCGTGGTCGTGGCCGCGGGTGGCAGCGGATCTGCACCTCGTCGTCCTTCCAGGTGAGCCGGCCGGAATCCAGGTCGTCGACCAGCCCCCGCGTGAACTCCAGCTCGCCGCGCACGCGCGCGATCATCCATTCCTGATCGAGGAGCTTGTACCGGTCGAGGCCCTGCTTGCGGAGCGCGTCGTGCGCCGTCTGGTGCGCGGCGAGCGCCGCCTCCAGCGCGACCGTGCGGCTGCGCAGGAGCCGGGCGACCTCGCCCTCGGACAGCAGGTTGACGAACGCCAGCCCGGTGCCGAACAGCGGGAACTCCTCGGCGGGGTCGTGCAGCAGCTCGGCCAGCCGGATCTGCGCGGCGTCCCGCCCGGCGACGGTGACCGCGTAGGTGGTGCGCTCCGGCCGCCGGCCCTCCCGGCTCGTCTCCAGCGGCTCGATGAGCCCGCACGCGGCGAGCCGCTCCACCGTGTGGTACAGCGACCCGTGCGTGATCTTGACGGCCTTGTCGTAGGCGTAGTCGCGGATGCGCTGCTGCATCTCGTACGGGTGCATGGGCCCGTCGCACAGCATGCGCAGCACGGTGAGCGCGAGCGGCGTGAGCGGTCGGGACATGGCGGCGGCCTTGTGGTCGATTCCGATTAGTCCACTCAGACTAATCCACCTGGACCGGTTAGCGCATCTTTTTATATACCGGACATGTCCGTGCAGGTCAGCGCGGGTTCGCGCGGGTCAGCGCACGGCGTCCACCGAGTTGGCCGCGCCGTTGCGGGCCACGTAGTCGCCGACCCGGTCCTCCCGGACGGCGGCGAACAGCGCCCGCGCACCATCATCGTCGAGGAGTACGACACTTTGCCCGTCCCGCTCCGCGGTCCTCGCGACCGGCGTGGTCAGATACTCCGTCAGCGACGTCTTCATCAGCCGCTGCGCGAGCCCGCGCAGCGTGCCCGCGGTCACCGAGTCGTCCACGGTGACCGAGCGCGTCACGGCCCGGACGAACCGGTCGATCTTGATCGGGTTGCGGGTGTCCAGCGCCTTGGCCGCGAGCGCGTGCAGGAACGCCTGCTGCCGCTTGATCCGGTCGAGGTCGCCGTTCGGCAGGTTCCACCGCTGCCGGACGAAGTCGAGCGCCTCCGTGCCGTCCAGGTGCCGGCGCCCGGCCTTCCAGTGCCGGCTGTGCTTCGGGTCGTAGGTGTCCTCGGTGATCGTCACGTCGACGCCGCCCAGCGCGTCCGTCATCTTCACGAACCCGCCGAAGTCGAGCGCGGCGTAGTGGTCGACGCGGACGCCGGTGAGCCGCTCCACCGCGCGGATCAGCAGTGACGGCCCCCCGTACGCGAACGCCGCGTTGATCTTCGTGGTGCCGTGCCCGGGGACGGGCACCCACCCGTCCCGCGGGATGGAGATCAGCGACACGCGGTCGCCGCGCCCGGACAGGTGGACCAGCATGATCGTGTCCGCCCGCGCCCCCATCGAGGGGATGTCGGCGCGCCGGTCGGACCCGATCAGCAGCCAGTTCTCCCCGCGCCCGGAGTCCGCCGGCCGCCCGGCGCCGGTGGGCAGCGCCCCGGCGACCCGCCGCACCTCCCCGTTGTAGGCGCGTTGCAGCAGGTAGAGGCCGCCCGCGAGGAGCAGCAGGACGCTCACCGCCAGCCCGCCGCAGCCGATGACGACCCGGCGCCGGCCCCTGTTCCGCAGCATGCCCCCACACTGCATCCGGGGCGCGCCGCGGGCCGCCGCGCCGGGCGGGTCAGGGACAAGACTTTGACCGCTCGCGGCCTTGCGGTGAACGGCGCGGTGCCGTCAGCGGCCGTCGCCCGCGCGGTCGTCGGTGCCGTCGGTGCGGTCGCCCGTGCCGCCGGGCGCCTGGGTCCCGCCCGGCGGCACGGACGACGCGAAAGGCCGCCGCCGGGCGCCGTTGACCGGCGGCGGCCCTGCTCATCAGCCCTGACCGGCCATGCCGGTCAGCCCTTCAGGGCGATCTCCAGCTGGTCGAGGGCCCAGTCGAGGTCCTCGCGCTCGATGACCAGCGGGGGCGCCAGGCGGAGGGTGGTCTCGTGCGTCTCCTTGGCGAGGACGCCGAGGTCCATGAGGCGTTCGCTGACCGGGCGGGCCTTGCCGTGCAGCTCGACGCCCGCCCACAGGCCGCGGCCGCGGACCTCGCGGACCAGCTCTCCGGGCAGGCGGCCGAGGCGCTCGTGCATGTGGGCGCCGAGGGTGCGGGAGCGCTCCTGGAACTCGCCCGTCTTCAGGATCCTGATGACCTCGCGGCCGATGGCGCAGGCGAGCGGGTTGCCGCCGAACGTCGAGCCGTGCTGGCCGGGCTTGAAGACGCCGAGGACGTCGGCGTCGGCGACGACGGCGGAGACCGGCATGATGCCGCCGCCGAGGGCCTTGCCGAGGACGTAGACGTCGGGGACGACGCCCTCGTGCTCGCAGGCGAACGTGGCGCCGGTGCGGCCGAGGCCCGACTGGATCTCGTCCGCGATCATCAGCGTGCCGTTGGCGGTGCACAGCTCGCGCACCGCGCGCAGGAACCCGCTCGGCGGGACGTTCACGCCGGCCTCGCCCTGGATCGGCTCGATCAGCACGCCGACCGTGGCGCCGTCCATCGCGGCCTTGAGCGCCTCGACGTCCCCGTACGGGACGGTCCGGAAGCCCGGCGTGTAGGGGCCGTAGGAGTCGCGGGCGTCGGGGTCGGTGGAGAAGCTGATGATCGTGGTGGTGCGACCGTGGAAGTTGCCCTCGAACGTGATGATGTTCGCCTGGCCGGCCGGGACGCCCTTGACCTCGTAGCCCCACTTGCGCGCGGTCTTCAGCGCGGTCTCGACGGCCTCGGCGCCGCTGTTCATCGGCAGCACCATGTCCTTGCCGCACAGCTCGGCCAGCTCGGCCGCGAAGGTGCCGAACTGGTCGTGGTCGAAGGCGCGGCTGACGAGGGTGACGCGGTCGAGCTGGCGGCGGGCGGCCTCGGTCAGCCGGGGGTTGCGGTGGCCGAAGTTGACGGCGGAGTACGCGGCCAGCATGTCGAGGTACCGGCGGCCCTCGACGTCGGTCAGCCACACGCCGTCCGCCTCGGCGACCACGATGGGGAGGGGATGGTAGTTGTGCGCGCTGTGGTCCTCGGACATCGCCCGCAGCTGATCTGTTCGCGACACGACGCTCCTTCGCGGCTCGGCCCGGCCGGTCGGGCCGGGGCATGGCTGGGACACCGGACGGGCGGTCCGGTGCCGAGGGGAGGAGGCCGGGCGGGTCAGGTGGCCGCCGGTCCGCTTCCCAGCGTATGTTCGGAAATGACCGCCGACCAATGACGAAAACCGACTTCGGGGGTGTTATTTGTTGCGTCTTGACGAGCTGGACCGTCGAATCGTTGCGCGCCTCCTGGAGGACGGCCGCGCATCCTACGCGCAGATCGGCGACAAGGTCGGCCTGTCGGCGCCGGCGGTGAAGCGGCGTGTCGACCGGCTGCGCGCGGACGGCGTGATCAACGGCTTCGCGGCGGTCGTCGACCCCGCCGCGCTCGGCTGGACGACGGAGGCGTTCATCGAGATCTTCTGCACGGGCGCCACGTCCCCGGAGGAGATCTACTCCAGCGTCCGCGGCCATCCCGAGGTCGTCGCGGCGTACACGATCAGCGGCGACGCGAGCGCGCTGGTGCACGTGCGGGCCCGCGACATCCAGCATCTGGAGCAGGCCCTCGAACGGCTGCGCCGGGAGGACAACATCACCGCGACGAAGACGTCGATCGTGCTGTCGCGGCTGATCGGCCGTCCCACCGACGCGCCTTCGGGGTCACCGGTTACCGGCCAGTAGGCTACCGTCATGGACTTCGCGACCGCTGACCTCATCGACGACTTCGGGGACGAGCTGCGCAGCTGCGAGACGCAGTTCCGCCAGTACGGCGCGCGGACGGTGTTCGCCGGCCCGGTCGCGACCGTGCGCTGCCACCGCGACAACGGCCTGGTGAAGAAGCTGCTGAACGGCCCCGGCGAGGGCCGCGTGCTGGTGGTGGACGGCGGCGGGTCGCTGGCGTCCGCGCTGATGGGCGACATGATCGCCGCGGCGGCGGTGGCGAACGGCTGGGCCGGCGTCGTGATCAACGGCGCGGTGCGGGACGTGGCGGCGATCCGCCGGCTCGACCTCGGCGCGAAGGCGCTCGGCTCGAACCCGCGCAAGAGCGCGAAGGACGGCGCCGGCGAGGCGGACGTCCCGGTGTCGTTCGGCGGCGTGGAGTTCCGCCCCGGCGACTGGCTCTACAGCGACGAGGACGGGATCGTGGTCGCCGAGCGCGAGCTTCCGCTGTGACCTGGGCGCATCGCTCGACATGCCAGGACATTCCACGCAAGATCGGCTAAGTCGGCCCTAGCGGGACGGAATCCCCTGTTCTTACGTACCTCTCAGCAACCCACCTGAGAGGTAGGGGAGACATGCGCGCGAAGAAGATGCTGCTGGTGCCCGCGGCGGCGATGGGGCTGGTCACGGGCCTGGCGGCCGCTCCCGCGGCCGCTGCGCAGCCGACACCGCCGATCCCGGAGCCGACCGCGAACCCCTGGCAGATGCGGCACTGGCCGCGGACGCAGCCGTGGCAGCGCGAACAGCCGTCCGCCCGCTCGTTCGCGGCGGGCGCCCCGCGTCCTATCGACCCGCAGAACTACGAGCTTCCCGACACGATGACGTGGGACGACTACCGGTCGATCCCCGGCACGTCCTGGGCGGACCCGTCCCGGAAGGGATCGGTGCGCAACTTCAACGTCGCGGTGGTCCTGGTCGACTACCCGAACCAGCCGTTCGAGGTGACGCAGCCGAAGAACTCCTCCATCTTCGGCAACCCGGTCGAGGTCGGGGACGTCCCCCGTGACAAGGTCGCCGAGTTCTACGAGGAGTTCCTCAACAAGCCGCAGGAGCTGAACCACGGCCACACCATGCACGAGTACTGGATGGAGGACTCCGGCGGCCGGTACGGCGTGAACCTCACCGGGTTCGGCGCCTACCAGATGCCCGCGAAGGACCACGAGTACGGCGTGGACGGCATGCAGGGCGGCACCGGCTGCCCGGCCGGCGACACCTGCAACCGCGACCTGCGCGCCGACGCCCGCGCCGCGTGGGTCGCCGACGTCGGCGAGGAGGCGGCCGCGAAGTACGACTTCGTCTTCTTCCTCAGCGCCGGGCAGGACGAGTCGTCCACCTGGCAGGAGTTCGGCGAGATGAAGTTCGGCGCGCCGGAGAACGTGCCGGACGAGTGGGGGCCGGACGACCCGGACCTGCCGAACTGGGTGAAGACCCGCTACATCCCGTGGACGTCCTGGCAGGCGGGCTCCACGATCTGGCCGAACGCCATCTTCGGCGTCTCGTCCACCCAGGCGGAGAGCTCCGGCATGTCGGTCTACGCCCACGAGTTCAGCCACATCCTGGGCATCGGCGACAACTACAACAACCCGTACAGCGATCCGCCGCGCCGCGCCTACAGCGGCCCGTGGGACATGCTCAGCCGCGGGACCTTCAACGGGCCGGGCGGCCCGCACAGCCGCTGGACGATCCCGGCGACGGGCGGCGGGTCCATGGGCGCCCAGCACATGCTCCGCAACAAGATGAAGCTCGGCATGGTCGACCCGGACAAGGTGCTGCAGCTCGACCGGGACGCGCTCGCCGCGTCGGGCATGGTCGTCGCCAGGGTCACGGCCCGCTCCGTCGAGCCGGGCAAGGGCGGCCTGGCCGGCATCAACGTGAAGCTGGGCGAGGGCGGCGACAAGAGCCCGGCGTGCGACACCGGCACCGACCCGCTCTGCGACGGCGGCGGGTACGACAACTACACCGTCGAGGTCGTCGACCGGATGGGCACCGACTCCTTCACCCCCGACTCCGGCGTCCTGCTGGCGAAGACGAAGGACCGCGACCGCGCCCCGTTCATCTGGGTCGAGGACGCCAACCCGCAGGACATCGACAAGGTCGACTTCGTCCTGCCCGACGGCACGCCGAAGAAGATGACGATCGGCGACTACCGCCAGCTGTCGGACGCCCTGTACCACGCCGGCACGGACTCGGGCAGCGAGTACGAGTACGTGGACGAGGCGAACCGGCTGCACTTCTACGTCCTCGACCTGAAGCGCGACCGCCGGGGCGTCCTGTCCTACACGGTCGCGATCAGCTCGCTGGACGGCGCCGGCCCGCAGCGGCGCGGCGTCCGGCTGTCCTCCGGCAGCGCGCGCCCGGCCGGCTCCGGCTGGATGAAGTGCACGCTGGCGCTCCGCAACACCGGCCGGGGCGGCACCGGCTACCACGCCTCGGACGTGTTCCGCCTGCGGGCCCAGGTCTCCGGCCACGGCTGGACGACGTGGCTGCCGAACGAGCTGGCGACCGCTCCGGCGCGCGGCGGGACGCACGTCGAGGTCTGGGCGAAGGCCGCGCCGGGCGCGTCCCGGCACGCGCGGCTGCGGCTGACGGGGACGTCCGAGAGCGACCCGTCGAAGTCCGGCACCGGAACCTGCCGCCTGCGCTGACCCGTCGCGGGACGGCCCTCCGCGCGGGGGCCGTCCCGCCCGGTCCCCGGCGCCGGGCCGGCCTCGCGCACGTAAAGTCGAGTTGCCCTTCCCAAGGTCATGTCGGACCCGTCCGCGGCGCCGGCGCAAGGTACGTTGCGAACCGTGATGATCATGCAGCGTACAGTGATCGGACTCCGCCGGCCGGGCGTCGCCTTCCTCGCGGCGGGCGCGGCGTTCGCGGCCCTCCCGGGCGCCGCCCACGCGTCACCCGCGGCGGCCCCCGCGTCCGCGAAGGCCCCGGCGGACCTGAACCCCGCCGATTTCGTCCTCCGCCGCGGCGCCGACCGCGGCGAACCGCTCCGCGCGCTCAACGGCCTGCTGGGCCGGAGCGGCGTCGACGCGCTGATCCGCTCGTCCGGCCAGGCCAAGATGGGCCGCGGCTGCGGCCGCGCCGCCGCGGTGCCCGCCCACTCGCTCGTGTACTGCTTCGACCGGGCCGACTCCACCACCCGGCGCTGGGTCCCGCAGGGCGTCACGACCGTCTCGGACGCGGTGGCGGGCGAGCGCTGGGCGGGCGGCGGCCGGCCGATCCTGGTGTCCTGGCACGACAGCGGCAAGGTGCGGCTCACGTTCGTCGACCCGGACCGCCGCACCTACCGGCACGTCCTGCTCGTCGAACCGGTGATGAAGGGCGGGCGCGCGACGTACACCGACATCGGCATCCACGCCGGCGGCATCGCCTGGTACGGCGACAAGCTGTACGTCGCCGACACCCGGCACGGCGTCCGCGAGTTCGACATGCGCGAGATCTACGACCTGGGCAAGAGCAAGAGGGGCTCGACCGCGCACTCCTCCTGGGTCGGCCTCCACAACGGGAAGTACTACGGCCACGGCTTCCGCTACGTGATGCCGCAGACGGGCAGCTGGGAGTTCGCCAACGGCAAGGTCGGCGGCAAGTGCCGGGGCACCGGCCCGCTGCGCATGTCCTGGCTGTCCATCGACCGGACGACCTCGCCGCACTCCCTCGTCGCCGGCGAGTACTGCCGTCCGAAGTGGCCCCAGGGCCGCGTGGTGACCTGGCGGCTCGGCGCCCTGTCCGGCGGCCGCCGCGTCCGGCCCAGCTGGGGCGCCGAGCTCCCGGCGGACAGGATCCAGGGCGCCGTCCGGACGCACGGCCGCTGGTGGTTCACCCAGAGCCACGGCCGCAAGCGCGGCACCCTTCTCACGACGTACCCGACCTCGCACGGCTGGGCCGAGGTGAAGCGCCGGACGATCTCCCACGGCCCCGAGGACCTCGCCTGCTACCGGGGCCGCCACCGCATCTGGACGGTCGCCGAATACGCCGGCCGCCGGGCCCTGTGGTCGTTCCGGGCGGACTCCTGCTCCTGAACCGCCGCTGCGAAAGGGCCGGGACCGGCCTCCGCCGTCCGGCGGGGCCGTTCAGATCGAGTGCATGGCGGTGTCGGCGATGCTCTGGAGGGTCGCCCGGTCGGCGCCGCCGCGCGCCGCGACCTGGATCCCGTTGACCGCCGCGATCACGAAGTGCGCCAGCGCCGCCGCGTCCTTCCGCGCGTCGATCTCCCCGGCGCGCATGCCGTCCTCGATGGCGGCCTTCAGCACCGCGAACCGCTCCCGCCGGTGCCGTTCGAGCCGCTCCGCGATGTCCGGATCTCGGGGGCCGAACTCCACGGTCGCGTTCACGACGAAGCACCCGGCGGGGTCGTCCTCGTCCGGCTCGACGGCCCAGTCCAGCACGATGCGCAGCCGCTCCCGCAGCGGCGTCCCGCCGTCCTCCATCAGCCGGACGAGCCGGGCGGCCCGGTCGTCCATGTAGTGAGCCAGGGCCGTGAGGAACAGCTCGCGCTTGCCGGCGAACGTGTTGTAGACGCTGCTGCGCGCCAGACCGGTCGCCTCGCACAGCTCCTGCGTCGAGGTCGCCTCGTATCCGGCCGCCCAGAACGCCCGCATGGCCGCCTCGACGGCCCGCCGCTCCTCGAACTTCCTGGGCCGGCCCATAACGGCACGCTAACACGTTATAGACCGCTCGATCCAATATCGTGATCAGGGTTCGGGCGAGGCATGGGCGATCTGGATGACGCGCCGCCGGGTCGGGGACGCCAGCACCGCGCGGCCGACCCCGGTGATCCTCGGCGGGGGCTCCGCCCCGTACAGCCGGGTCTCCTCGCCGTGGGCGTGCCCGAGCAGCACCGCGGGCGCTCCGGTGTCGCGCAGCGTGGAGACGAGGGGGTCGAGAGGCTGATCGGGGACGGTCAGCAGACGCGCCAGCACGATGTGCACCCGGCGGCCGACCGAGCTGAGCAGGCTACGGGGTAGTCCGGCGAGCGGGTCGTCGCGGAGGTCGCGGTCGATCGCGAACAGGAACTTCTCGGTGGCGGGCGGGCCGTTCAGCGCTCTGGACACGGTCCGGGCGAAGTCTTCGGGCGAGTCGGTGTACCCGGCACCGGGGCTCACCGGCCCGGCGTGCCCGAACTCTTCGGCGATCAGGCGCAGGATTCCGTGGGCGTCGAAGACGTGGACCTCCGGTTCGCGGTCGGCGCGATGCGCCTCGATCCCCTCAAGGAGCAGCCGCAGCAGGTTCGCGCGTCCGGAGGCGGGCGGTCCCGCGATCACGAGATGCGGGTCCTCGTCGAAGTCCACGAACGCGGGCTCGCCCGTCTCGATCTCGATGCCGATGGGTATCCGTCCGCCGGAGACGGCCGGCAGTTCGCTCACGTGCACCCTGTGCGGCGGGCCGGCGATCCGGCCTACCGCCGTGAAACGCTCCTCGAAGCCGGGGACGGCGTCGCGGACGGCGCTTACCGACTCCGCGTCCCCGCACAGGATGAGCAGCGGGCCGTCGGGTCGCTCGTCCATCGCCGAGATCAGGGCTCGGACGACCTCCGGGTGGAAGAAGTAGCCGGTTCCGTCCGCCTGCCCGTCCTCGATCAGGAGAACCCCGTCTTGGAAGGTCCGGAGCAACTCGGGGATCGCCTCGGCGATGTCGCCCAGGTGGGGGCCGATCGCGCTCAAGGAGACCATGTTCAGGCCGCCGTGGGAGACGATGCCCAGCTCGGCGAGTATCCGCCCGTACTGTCGCGCCAGTTCCTCGACCTGTGGCCCGTACGGACCCGTGACGACCAGATGCCGTGGACTGGGCGGGCGACCCCCGCGGATCGCCGCCGCCTCCCCTTCGAGAAGGCGCCGGAGAGTCGTCCCGACCGAGACGTCCGTGACGGCGTCCTCCAGCTCCCGGATCTTTTGGTCGATCAGGGCCGGCAGCGCGGTGCCCGCCGGCTCTGTCTCGGCGGGGACCGCGGTGCTCCGCCAGTGGTCGCGTGTCCGCTGGACGAAGCGCTCGACCACGGGTCCGGGAGGCTCCTTCGCCACGGTCAGCCGGCGCGGGGCGCCGCCGCCGGCGAGGAGGTGGGCCGTCCGCCGGCCGGGGAACGCGAGGTTCGCTTGTCCGACGACACGTTGGAGCTCCACGGGCGGGCGCGGGCCCGCGACGATGCGCCAGCCGAGGAGAGGGAGGAAGCGGTCCCAGATCGCGGTGTTCTCGACAGTGGTCGAGGTGAGCAGCAGTTGCACGCCCAGCGCCCGGCCGCGTTGCGCCAAGGAGAGAAGCGCCTCGCCGACTTCCGGTTTGCTGACCGGGAATGTCAGCGACACATCGGCCACGATCAGAAGGCGGGGCGGCGCGTCAAGGATCGATGCGGGCGGTGAGGGAGCGGGCCGCTCCTTCCCGAGCCATTGGCCGGCTGCGAAGTCGGAGCTTCCCGGGAGGTCGCGGGGCGGCCTGGTGGAACGGCGGTCGAGTTCGTCCGCCAGGAAGCCGAGGAACTCCTGCAGTTTCTGCGGTCGTCCGAGCAGCTCGTTTTCGGAGTAGCGGACGTGCGGGAAGTCCAGGGGCTCGCCGAGGGGATGTTCGCCCAGACCGGCGAAGGCGAAGGTGAGGTCGCCGGGGGAGTGGCCGGCGGCAAGGGCGAGCGTGATCGCGCGGACGACGCGCTGCCGCGCCCCGGGGTCTCCGACGATCAGGCCGTGCGGGAGGCCGGACGAGACGTCGAGCGGGTAGAGGGTGAGAACGTTTCCGTCCGCGTCGTAGCCGATCGCCGGATTGCGGGGCACGGTGGTGAAGCGCGCCCACGTCTCCTCGAACATGCCGCTCGTGCCGGCGCCGTTCAGCCGGAGAATGTCGAACTCGGGGACGGCCGGGGACTCGGCGTCGCCGGGTGGTCGTTGGGCGGATTCCTGCGGCCATGGGAGCTTGCCGGCCTTGGGGCCGCGTTGGCGCATCTGCTCGATGATGGACGGGACGGCGTCGAGCGGCACATGGGCGAGTTCGAAGCGAGGGTGGGCCCGGTCCCCGAAGACGTGCAGGAAGGCGCCGTCGTCATCGCGCGGTCCCGCGTTCCAGCCGATGTGGCCCGCGAGGGGGGCGGCCATCGGCGGCTCGTCCGGCGTGCAGAAGATGAATCTGAGGCCGAGGCGGCTCCCCGTTTCGCACAACCAGGCGAGAGCGGCCAGCAGGTCTGGACGCGACTCCAAGAGGGGACCGATGTCGTCGATGACGACGACCAGGGCGGGCAGGGGTTTGTGCGCCGCGCCGCCGGCGATCGCCGCCTGGTATTCGTCCCAGCCGGCGAAGCCGGCGCGGTCCAGCATGGCGGTGCGGCGGATGCGTTCGTCTTCGAGCGCCGGCACCAGGAGGCTGAGCCGCATCGAATCCGCCGCGTCGGCGTGGACGGCGGCGGTGACATGGGGGAGTCCGTCCAGTCCCGCGAAAGGGGCGCCCCGTGCGAAGTCCGCGAAGACGAAATTGAGGGTGTCGGGTGAATGGGTCAGGGCGAGGCTGAGGACGATCGTCCGCAGCATCGCCCCCCGGGCGGGCTTCGGACCGATGATCAAACCGTGCGGGAGGTCCGGGTTGCCGCGGAGCACGTCCAGCGCCACCGGGCCGCCGCCGTCCCTGCCGATCACCGCCTCGCGCGGCGGGCCTTCCCAGGCTCGGAGCAGTTCTCCGACGGGGGCGCCCAGCAGATCCGGCAGGCCGGGACCCGGCCGGGGCGCCGGGGCGAGGTGGGTGCGGGTTTCGGGGGAGAGGAGGGCGAAGTGGTCCGTGTCGGCGGTGAGGCGGACCGGGCCGCCGTCCGCGGGGAGGAGTGCCCGGAAGGTCTCGGCGGCGGTGCCGGCGCGGCGTTCGATCTCGGCGGAGACGGCGTTCAGGACGTGCCGGGTGTGCTGGGCCTCGGGGCGCGGGAGGGTGTCGAGGAGGGCCTCGCGGGCGCCCGCGACGAACTCGTAGCGGACGTCGCCGACCGGGCGGAGCAGGCCGCTCAGCAGGACCTCGGCGAGCCGGCCCGGCCCCGAGCCGCCGAGGATTCGGTGCTGGATCAGGCGCATCACCGGCAGCGACGGGACGGAGACCGCGACGTGGGCGGCGAGTTCGGCGGCGTCCGGGGAGGCCGTCGAGAGGAAGCGGCGGACGCGCTCGGCGATCGGCAGCTCGCGTTCCCGCCGCACCGGCGCCGGACCCGGAGGGCGGGACGGCAGCGCGGCCATCGCGGCGGGCTGCGGGCCGGAGCCGGACAGGAGGCGGGCCCACGTGCCGAACCAGCGGGGGGCCACCTCCAGGACCGGGACGGGCACGCCCGGCGGCACGGCGCCGTCGAACGGGGTGAAGCGCAGATCGGTGTTCGGCGCGCCGGGCCGCGGCAGGACGGCGAGGCCGGGCGTCGTCGGTGCGGCGGTGCGGCGCCAGAGCCGTTCGGCGAGGGGCTGCAGGATCGCGGCCGGCCCGGCCTGGGCCCAGTGGCGGACGGCGCGCGCGGCGCGCCCGTTCCACCAGTGCGGGCCGGAGCAGTCGCTGAGGACGAGCACGACCCGGCGGCCCGAGGGGTCCAGGAGCGTGCGCGGGTCCCGGGGCGGGGCGCCGGGGGCCGAGGCGACGCCGCCCGTCGCGTCCAGGTAGGCGACGCGGACGTTCCGGAACGCGCCCTGGCGGATCAGCATCTCCGTCAGCTCGCGGGCGAGCGGGCGCCACAGGCGCATGGCCGGCCCGGTGTCCACGACCAGGGTGAGGCTGAGCCACCGTTCGGGAGACGGGGCGAGGACGGGCGTCCACAGGCGGGTGTCGGCGACGCGGGCGGCGGTCGCCTCCTCGTCCAGTTCGCGGCGGTGCGGGGACGGGACGCGGCGCTTGAGCGGGCGGAGCGCGCGTTGCAGGCCGAGGGCGTCCGCCAGCATCGGCGCCGTCGGGACGAGCACCTCCGACGCCTCGCCGGCCGGTTCGGCGCCGGGCGCGGGACGCGGGTGGAGCCCGGTGCGCGGCTCCGGCGCGGGCGGCGGCGGCGCGGCCGGCGCGGGCGGGGCCGGCGGCCG
>NZ_JBIQHY010000086.1:0-31560 GCF_044508335.1 Actinomadura sp. | reverse complement strand
TGCGGGGTCGCTGCGGTCGCCTGCGTCGCCGGGCATGCCCGCTCCGGGCGCTGAGTGCCCTCCGCGTGCCTGCCCGTGGTGGTCGCTTCGGTCTGCGGCCCGGCTCGGGTCTGGTCCGAGAGGGTGCGAATTGTGCTCGTCCAAGAGGCGGCTGGGCGACCGCCCGACCCGTGAGCTGCATCTTGCGGTCGCCGCGCACCTGCGGCAGGCACCTTACGGTCACCGAAGCCGCACGATCCGTACATGGCCAGGTGCCCCGGCCCTACGATCATCCGGCCCGTCGCGGGCGGCCGGCGGTCACCCGGTCTATGTGCTGAGTGTGTGCCTGTCCGGCCGGGTGGGCCGGGTCACCTGCCCTTTGGGCTGATGCCCAGGGACATTCCGGCCAGGCCGCGGGAGCGGCCGGCCAGTTTGTCGGCGATGGTGCGGAGTTCCTTGGCGGCGCCCGCGTCGGGGTCCGACAGGACGAGCGGGAGGCCGCTGTCGCCGCCCTCGCGGAGGCGCGGGTCGATCTGCACCTGGCCGAGCATCGGGACGCGCGTGCCGAGGGTCTTCGTGAGGGCGTCCGCGACCGTCTGGCCGCCGCCCTCGCCGAAGATGAACTGCTGCTCGCCGCAGTGCGGGCACGTCAGGTAGGACATGTTCTCGATCACGCCGACGACCTGCTGGTGCGTCTGCGCGGCGATCGCGCCCGCCCGCTCGGCGACCTCGGCGGCGGCCTGCTGCGGCGTGGTGACCACCAGGATCTCCGCGGACGGCAGCAGCTGCGCGACGGAGATCGCGATGTCGCCGGTGCCGGGCGGCAGGTCCATCAGCAGGATGTCGAGGTCGCCCCAGTACACGTCGGAGAGGAACTGCTGCAGGGCGCGGTGCAGCATCGGCCCCCGCCACACGACCGGCTGGTTCCCGGCGGTGAACATGCCGACCGAGATCACCTTCACGTCGTGCGCGGTCGGCGGCAGGATCATGTCCTCGACCTTGGTGGGCGGGGCGTCGACGCCCAGCATCCGCGGCACCGAGTGGCCGTAGATGTCGGCGTCCACGACGCCGACCTTGCGGCCCTGCGCGGCCAGCGCGGCGGCCAGGTTCACGGTCACCGACGACTTGCCGACGCCGCCCTTGCCGCTCGCCACCGCGTACACCTTGGTCAGCGAACTCGGCTTCGCGAACGGGATCTCCTTGGCGGGCTGCCCGCCGCGCAGCTTCGTCTGCAGCGCCTTGCGCTGCTCCTCGCTCATCACGTCCAAGTCGACCTGGACGGAGGCGACCCCGTCGAGTTTGGAGACGGCCTCCGTGACGCGTTTGGTGATGGTGTCCTTCATCGGACACCCGGCCACGGTCAGGTATACGCCGACGCGGACCGTGCCGTTCGAGGCGATGTCGACGCTCTTGACCATGTCGAGCTCGGTGATGGGCTTGTGGATCTCAGGATCGTTCACCGTGGCGAGAGCCTCGGTCACCCGCTCGGTCGTCAACTGGGAGGCCATGCGCCCATGGTATGAACCCGGAGGCCGTACCCGCTAATCAGGGTGTGCGTCGTCACATGTCGCGTGCGTCTCCATCGCGCCGGCGGCCCGCCGGCCGTACCATCGGTGCGGTGACCGACGGTACCCTCGCGGCCGCCGAGCTGGTCGTCTGGCGGACCATGCTCCGGGCGCAGGCGCAGCTCTCCCGCCGCCTGCAGGCCGACCTGCTGTCCCGCCACGGCCTCGCCCTCGGCTCCTACGAGGTGCTCATGCACCTCGGCGAGGCGGCGGGCGGGCGGCTGCGGATGAACGACCTCGCCGACCGGGTCCTGCTGTCGCGCAGCGGGCTCACCCGGCTCGTCGACCGGCTGCAGCGCGACGGGCTGGTGGTGCGGCAGTCCTGCGCGGACGACGCGCGCGGCCTGTACGCCGCGCTGACCGCCGCCGGGCGGGACCGGCTCGCCGACGCCACCCCCACCTACCGGCGGGGCGTCCAGGACCACATGCTCAGCCGGCTGGACGAGGCCGACCTGCGCGCCCTCGGAGGCATCCTCGACAAGCTCGCCGACGAACGGGTCCCCGCCTAGGGGACGTGCTCCTTCGCGTCCAGCTCCTTGATGACCTGCTGGAGCTCCGAGCGCAGGAAGTCGCGGGTGGCGACCTCGCTCAGCGCGATCCGCAGCCCGGCGATCTCCCGCGTCAGGTACTCGGTGTCGGCGATGCTGCGCTCGTTGCGCGCCCGGTCCTGCTCGTACTGGACGCGGTCCCGGTCGTCCTGCCGGTTCTGCGCGAGCAGGATCAGCGGCGCCGCGTAGGACGCCTGCAGCGACAGCATCAGCGTCAGGAAGATGAACGGGTACGGGTCGAACCTCAGGAACGCCGGGGCGAACAGGTTCCAGCCGAGCCACGCCGTGACGAACACCGTCATGTACACGATGAACCTGGCGGTGCCCAGGAACCGCGCGATCCGCTCCGACAGCCGCCCGAACGACTCCGGGTCGTAGTGGATCCGCGGCAGCAGCGTCCGGCGGACCTCCCTCGGCTGGTCCAGGCGCGCGGTCATCGGGCGTGTCGTCATCATGTGGTCCCCCGGAGAGCCTCTTCCTCGGGATCCGCGGACTCCTCGGCGGCGGCGTCCATCACGGTCTCCCGCCAGTCCTCGGGCAGCAGGTGGTCGAGCACGTCGTCGATCGTCACGGCGCCGAGCAGGTGCCCGTTCTCGTCCACCACGGCGCCCGCGACGAGGTTGTAGGTGGCCAGGAACGTCGCGACCGCCTCCAGCGACATGGTGGGGCGCAGCGGGTCGAGCTCGGCGTCCACGATGCCGCTGACGAGCGTCGGCGGGGGTTCGCGCAGCAGTTTCTGGAAGTGCACGGTGCCGAGGTACTGGCCGGTCGGCGTCGCGGTCGGCGGCCGGCACACGTACACCTGCGCGGCGAGCGCCGGGTTCAGGTCGGGGCGGCGGATCAGCGCGAGCGCCTCGGCGACCGTCGCGTCCGGCGGGACGATCACCGGGTCGGTGGTCATCAGCCCGCCCGCCGAGTGGTCGGGGTAGGTGAGCAGCCGCCGCACCGGCGCCGCGCCCTGCGGCTCCATCAGCGTCAGCAGCCGCTCCCGCTGCTCGGTCGGCAGCTCCCCGAGCAGGTCGGCGGCGTCGTCGGGGCCCATGGCCTCCAGGACGTCGGCGGCCCGGTCCACGCTGAGCTTGCCGAGGATCTCGATCTGGTCGTCCTCCGGCAGCTCCTCCAGGACGTCGGCGAGCCGCTCGTCGTCCAGCGCCACCGCGACCTCGGTGCGCCGCTTCGCCGGCAGCTCGTGCATGATGTTGGCGAGGTCGGCGGCCTTCATCTGGCCGAACGCGGCGATCAGCCCGGCGGCGCCCTGGCCGTGCTCGACGGCGGAGAACCCCTCCACCGCGTCCCAGTCGACGATCAGGCTCTCCCCGCGCTTGCGCAGCCCGCGCCCGGTGCGGCGGCGCACGGCGACCTTCGAGATCAGCCAGTCCCGGGTGCGGGTGGGCTCCATTGCCACGTCCACCACGGACACGGCCTCCCCGCCGTCGCGCAGCCGGACCGTCCGGTCCAGCATCTCCGCGATGACCAGCGTCTCCGACTCGCGCTTGCTGAACCTTCGCACGTTCAGCCGCCCGTCGAAGATGACCGCGTCCGCCTCGATCACGGTCACCCGGGTGATCGGCAGGAACACCGCCCGCCGCGACGCGACCTCCACCACCAGCCCCAGCACCCGCGGCGGCCGCGGCGTCAGGCGCAGCGCGACCACGACGTCGCGGACCCTGCCGACCTGGTCGCCGGCCGGGTCGAACACCGCGACGCCCGCCAGCCGGGCGATGAACACCCGTGTCGGAGCTCCGCTCATGGTCCGGACACTACCCATGATCGCCCCACTGATCCGGATCCGCCCCGGTTCCGCGGCCCCCCATGTCACATCCCGGACGGGCGCCCCGTCGTGAGGGGCGAAGGTGTGGCGAACATTCCGGCATGCGAGGCTGAGCAACCATGGACGACCCCTTCGAGGAGCACCGGAACCTGCTGTTCGCGGTGGCCTACCGGATGCTGGGCACGGCCGCCGACGCGGAGGACGCCGTGCAGGACGCCTGGCTGCGGTGGTCCGCGGGCGACCGGTCCGAGGTGGCCGACCCGAAGGCGTACCTGGTCAGGATCACCACCAATGTGGCGCTCGACCGGCTGCGGTCCGCGCAGGTCCGGCGGGAGACCTATGTCGGGCCGTGGCTGCCGGAGCCGATGCTGACGAGCCCTGACGTCGCCGAGGACGCGGAGCTGTCGGAGTCGGTGTCGATGGCGATGATGGTCGTCCTGGAGACGCTGAGCCCGCTGGAGCGGGCCGTGTTCGTCCTCAAGGAGGTCTTCGGCTACCCGTACGCGGAGATCGCGGAGGCGCTGGACCGGTCGGAGGCGTCGGTGCGCCAGCTCGGCACCCGCGCCCGCAAGCACGTGGAGGCGCGGCGGCCCCGCTTCGAGGCGGGCGGCGCGCAGCGGCGCGCCGCGACCGAGCGGTTCCTCGACGCGGTCCTCGGCGGCGACATCAACCGGCTCATGGAGGTCCTCGCCCCGGACGTCGCGCTGTGGTCGGACGGCGGCGGCAAGGTCCGGGCGCCGCGCCGGGTGATCCTCGGCGCCGACAAGGTGGGCCGCTTCCTCATCGGCATCAACGGCGTCGCCTACCAGGGCGTCGACCCCGCCGACATGCGCTTCGAGCGCGTCGAGATCAACGGCGAGCCGGCCGTCGTGGTGGCCGGCCCGGACGGCCCGATCAGCGCCTTCACCGTCGACATCGCCCCCACCGGGCAGGTCCAGACGATCCACCTGGTCGCCAACCCGGACAAGCTCCGCGCCGTCGCGGAGGGGCGCACGCTCCCGATGTAGCTACCGGTCGGCCTGCCGGCGCTTCCCGCCGAACATCCGCGGAGGGGCGCCGGCGGTCGTCGCCGGGGTCGGCACCGGGCGGACGGCCGCGTACCCGTCGTCCTGCGTCACGACCTCGTCCGCCGGGGTCAGCCGGACGATCCACGACTCGGTCGCCCAGGTCTCCACCTGGCCCTCGTGGGTGCGGGCGTTCAGGCGCTCCTTGGCGAGGATCGGCGCCACGGCGTCCCACAGCTCCGAGCCCGGCTCGACCACCTCGACGTCGGCGATGAACGTGACGAGCCGGCCGCCCTTGTCCTTGCTGCGCAGGATCACCGGCACATGCGCGGACTCGGCCAGCCCCGGCAGCGGCTGCTCGCCCTCGCCGCCGGTCAGCACGTACGCGGAGCCGTCGTGCCACACGTGCCAGGCGGCCCTCGGCTGGGGCAGGCCGGGCAGGTCCAGCCACAGCAGCCCCGACTTCTTGGCCGCCTCCTCCACCAGCGCCCTGTTCAGACCCATGCCGGAAGGGTCTCACACCCGCTGGATAGCATCCGGGCCATGCGCTCTCGACGTACCACCCTCGCCGTCCCTGGCAGCAACCCGCGCTTCATCGAGAAGGCGCAGGGCCTCCCCGCCGACGAGGTCTTCCTCGACCTGGAGGACGCCGTCGCGCCGTCCGCCAAGGAGGACGCCCGCAAGACCGTCGTCGCGGCGCTCAACGAGGGCGACTGGTCCGGCAGGACGCGGGTGGTGCGCGTCAACGACGCCGACACCCGCTGGGCGTACCGGGACGTCGTCGAGGTCGTCGAGGGCGCCGGCGCGAACCTGGACGCGATCATGCTGCCGAAGGCGTCGGACGCGACCCATGTGCAGTGGCTCGACCGGCTGCTGACGCAGATCGAGCGGGCCATGGACCTGCCCGTGGGCCGCATCGGCATCGAAGCCCAGATCGAGGACGCCCGCGGCCTGACGAACATCGACGCGATCGCCGCGTCGTCGCCGCGCCTGGAGGCCCTCGTGCTCGGGCCGGGCGACCTCATGGCGTCGCTGAACATGAAGACGCTCGTCGTCGGCGAGCAGCCGCCCGGCTACACCGAGGGCGACGCCTACCACCACATCCTGATGCGGATCCTGATCGCCGCGCGCGCCCACGGCCTGCAGGCCGTCGACGGGCCCTACTTCAACGTCCGCGACGTGGACGCCTTCACGCGGGTCGCGCGGCGCTCCGCCGCCCTCGGGTTCGACGGCAAATGGGTGCTGCACCCGGCGCAGATCGAGGCCGGGAACGCGGTGTTCTCCCCGTCCCAGGACGACTACGACCGCGCCGAGCTGATCCTGGACGCCTACGACCGCGCCCTGCGCGAGGGCCGCGGCGCCGCCACCCTCGGCGACGAGATGATCGACGAGGCGTCCCGCAAGATGGCGCTCGTCGTCGCCGCCAAGGGCCGCGCCGCCGGGATGGCCCGCACCCGGCGCCCCGACCCGCCGGGGAACTGACGCCCCGTACGATTCGTCCCACCTACGCGAAGGTTCACCGGGAGGGGTCGGACGTGTCAGAGCCAGGGGAGACCGACGGCTGGGCGCCCGTCGACCCCGCCCCTTCCGAGCCGCGGAACCCGCCCGGGCCGCCGGCTCCGCCGCAGCCCTACGGGCAGCCGTACGGGCAGCCGTACGGGCAGGCGCAGCCCTACGGGCGGGCGCACGGGGGCGCTCCGGAGTACACGCCCGGGATGCCCTACTGGCCGGGGGCCGCGGCGCGGCCGGAGGGATGGGGGTACGGGCCGGGGCCGTACGCGCCGGTGTACGGCGCGCAGCCCGTCAAGCGGCCGTGGACGGTCGAGCCGCCGAAGGGCCGCCCGTACCACCAGGCGGCGCGGAACGAGGCGCACCGGTGGTGGCGCCCGCTGGTGGGGACCGTCTCCATCCTCGTCGTCGGGATGGTCTTCGTCCTGGTCCTGATGGCCGTCGGGGCGATCATCAAGGTCGCGGTCACCGGGGAGTTCACCGACCCCGCCGGGGCGGACGGCGACACGATCTTCGGCAACACCACCGCCGACGTCGCGTTCAACCTGGCGGCGCTCGCCCTGTTCCTGCCGCCGGTGCTCGGGGCGGCGTGGCTGATCCAGCGGCGGCGGCCGGGCACGCTGTCGTCGGTCGCGGGACGGCTGCGGTGGCGCTGGCTGCTGGTGTGCTCCGGCCTTGCGGTCCTGTTCTGCCTCGTGTCGTACGGGACGTCGATCCTTGCGGCCCTCGCGATGGACGACCGGTCCGGCGGCGACGAGCACTGGGTCGGGTGGGGCGCGTTCCTGGTCCCCGCGCTCGTGATCGTGCTGCTGGTGCCGTTCCAGGCGGCGGCCGAGGAGTACGTCTTCCGCGGCTGGCTGCTCCAGGCCGTGGGCGCCTGCACGCTGGAGAACGCCCGGGGCCCGGTGGGGCGGATCTTCAGCGCGGTGTTCCGCACCCCCTGGCCCGGCATCGTCGTCGGGTCCGCGCTGTTCACGGCCGGGCACGGCTACACGAGCTGGGGCATCCTCGACATCTTCCTGTTCGGCGCGATCGCGGCGTGGCTGGCCGTGCGGACGGGCGGCCTCGAATCGGGCATCGCCCTGCACGTCTTCAACAACCTGATGGCGTTCCTGCTCCCGGCGGCGGTCGGCAAGCTGGACATGGAGCAGGGCAGCGTCCCCTGGCAGGTCGTGCTCGCCGACGTCGTCCCGATGGTGCTCTACGCGCTGGCGGTCGTGTGGCTGGCGCGCCGGATGCGGATCCAGCGGCTCACCGCGCAGGACGACGTGCCCGCCGCGCCGGACACGGAACCGGTGCCGGTGTCATAGGACGCCCCACTGCCTGAGCGCGTCGACGAGCCCCGGTGTGACCGGCAGGCCGCCGAGGTCGTCCACGCGCACCCAGCGCGCCTCGGCCGCGTCGTCGCCCGCGCGGAGCGTCCCGCCCGTCACGGTGGCCGTGTAGTCGTGGATCTCGTAGGTGACGCCGTCCGGGCCGGGGCGCTCGACCGTCCCGGCGAGGGCGCCGACGGCGACGTCCAGGCCGGTCTCCTCCTTCAGCTCCCGCGCGACCGCCGCCGGGTCGTCCTCGCCGGGCTCGACCCGCCCGCCGGGGATGGACCACTGGCCCTCGCCGGGCGGGCGCCCGCGCCGCACCAGCAGCAGGCGCCCCTCCCCGTCGTGCACGATCCCGCCGACGCAACGCTTCCTCATGACCTCAGTTTGTTCCCCCTTTCCCAGGCGGCTACCTGGCCGAACTTGACGACCCGGGACGTGGCCGCGCAAGGTGGGTACTCATGAGGGCGGAGCCCATGTGCCCGCGCTGCGCGGGGCCACTTCGCGCACCGGGACTCTGGTCCAGCGACTGGAACTGCGGCGTGCACGGAGCCGTCCTGCCGAGGCAGCCGTCCAAACGTCCCGGCCCGGACGGGCTCGCCGCCGTGCTGCGCGACGCGAAGGTCCCCGTCTGGACGCCATGGCCCCTTCCGCCGGCCTGGCTCGTCACGGGCTTCGCCACGGTCGGGGACGACCGCTCGGGCGCGCGGGCGACGGCCGTCGCCGTGTCCGGGCCGGGGCTGCTGCGCGGCCCCGCCGACCTGCTGCTGATCGCCGAGGAGCCCGGCATCGGGCTCGGCGCCCACTACGCGGGGCTCGACGCCCCCGACCCCGGCGAGGCGTTCAACGGGAGCCCCCCGCACGTGAAGCTCGACATCAGCGGCCCGGCCGCGACGTGCGGGCGGTCGGTGCCCATGTGGGCGGTCCGCACCGGCCCCGACCGCGCCGACCGGGCCGTCTTCGTCGGCGAGGCGATGGGCAACTGGCTGTGGGCGGTGCTGTGGCCGGCGGACGCCGGCGTCCTGATGCTGGAGACCCAGAACCTCCTCGACCTGCGCGAACCGGGCATGGAGATCGACCTTCCCTACGGCGCCTACACCCCCCGGCTCGACGAATGACCCGGACCGGCTGATGCGGATCGACCTGCACTGCCACAGCGACGCGTCCGACGGCACCAGGCCGCCCGCGGAGGTGGTCAGGCGGGCGCGGGCCCGCGGACTGGACGTCGTCGCGCTCACCGACCACGACACCGTCGCCGGGTGGGCCGAGGCCGCGGGCGCGCTGCCGGACGGGCTGGCGCTCGTCCCCGGCATCGAGCTGTCGTGCAAGGAGGACGGCCGCAGCCTGCACATGCTCGGCTACCTGTTCGACCCGGAGCATCCGGAGCTCGCCGCCGAGCTGGCCCGCATCTGCGACGACCGGGTGATCCGGGCCCGCGGCATGGTCGACCGGCTCCGCGACCTCGGCGTGGACGTCACGTGGGGCATGGTCCGGGCGCTCGCGCGCGGCGAGGCGGTCGGGCGCCCGCACATCGCGCGCGCCATGGTCGAGGCCGGCGCGATCAGGACGGCGGACGAGGCGTTCACCTCCCAGTGGATCGCGCAGGGCGGCCGCGCCTACGTCGAGCGGTACGCGCTCGACCCGGAGCGGGCGATCGGGCTCGTCCGCGCGGCCGGGGGAGTGTGCGTGCTGGCGCACCCGCGGGCGCGCCGCCGCGGCTGCGTGTTCGAGGACGAGGTGATCGAGCGCCTCGCCGCCGCCGGGCTCGCCGGGGTCGAGGCCGACCACCCCGACCACCTCCCGGAGGACCGCGCCCACCTGCACGGCCTCGCCAAGTCGCTCGGGCTCGCCGCGACCGGCTCCAGCGACGACCACGGGGCGCTGACCGGCGACCGGCTCGGCGCGGAGACCACCGCGCCGGAGGCGTTCGAGCGGCTCGCGGAGGCCGCGTCCGGCAGTGATCTCCGTGTGCCGGATCGGGGCCGCGAAGCACGGTAGGGTGCGTTGCGTGGACGCGCGCATCGAACAGGTGGTGACGTCGGGGAAGCTCACCCTGGACGACACCGAGTACGACGTCGAGAACAACACCTACATCGTCGGCGACGACGACGAGGTCATCGTGATCGACCCGGCGTACGACGCCGAGGCCATCCTCAAGGAGGTCGGCGACCGCGAGGTCATGGCCGTCATCCTGACCGACGGCAACGAGCACCACCTCAACGTGGTGCTGGAGGTCGCCGCCGCCGGCGAGGAGGACGAGGACGACTGGGCTCCCATCGCGATGCACCGGGCCGACCGGCTGCTGTGGCGCGACTACTTCGGCCGCCTCGCCAAAGAGGAGGAGGACGAGGAAGACGCCAAGGCGCTGCGCTCCCTCGAACCCGACATCTGGCTGGAGGACGGCGGCGTCTTCGAGATCGGCGAAGCGCAGCTGGAGGTCGTGCACACCCCGGGCCACACCCCCGGCAGCGTCTGCGTGATCAGCGAGCAGCTCGGCGTCCTGTTCTCCGGCGACACGCTGCACCGCGGCCGTCCCGGCTCGATCGGCGGCGTGTTCGAGGACCTGCGTAAGCAGCTCAACTCGATCGGCGCGCTGCTGACCCCGCTGCCGAAGGAGCTGAAGGTCCTGCCCGCGCAGGGCGAGGAGACCACGGTCGGCGACGAGGACGCCCGCTGGGAGACCTGGGGCTCGCTGGCGAACGAGTCCGACGACTGACGTGGGCGGCTGACCGTGGAGCAGCTGGGCTTCGACGGGATGCCCCAGCGGCTGTACACGTGCACGCCGTCGCGGCTGAACACCTGGCTGGACTGCCCGCGCCGCTACCGGATGACCTACCTCGATCGTCCGATGCCGCCGAAGGGCCCGCCGTGGGCGCACAACAGTCTCGGCGCGAGCGTGCACAACGCCCTGGCGGGCTGGTGGCGGCTGCCGCTCGCCGAGCGCACGCCGGAGGCCGCCGGGCGGCTGCTGGTGCGGGGCTGGCTGACGGAGGGCTTCCGCGACGAGGCGCAGTCCGCGCGGTGGCGCGAGCGGGCCCGCGAGATGACCGAACGCTACGTCGCGGGCCTCGACCCGGCCGACGAGCCGCTCGGCGTCGAGCGCACGGTCGCGACCCGCACCGACCGGATCGCGGTGTCCGGCCGCATCGACCGCCTCGACGCGCGCGGCGAGGAGCTCGTCGTCGTCGACTACAAGACGGGGCGGCACGTCCTGACCTCGGACGACGCCCGCGGCTCCCTCGCCCTCGCGATCTACGCGGCGGCGGCGTCGCGCGTCCTGCGCCGCCCGTGCCGCCGGGTCGAGCTGCACCATCTGCCGTCCGGCGAGGTCGCGGTGTGGGAGCACACCGACGAGTCCCTGGCCCGGCACATGCGCCGCGCCGAGCAGATCGCCGCCGAGGCCGCCGCGGCCGACGAGGCGTACCGGTCGCACGGCCGCGCGGACGACGAGGTCTTCCCGCCGCGCCCGAGCACCCTGTGCGGGTGGTGCGACTTCGCCCGCCACTGCCCGGAGGGGCAGGAGGCCGCCCCGCGCAAGGAGCCCTGGGCGGCCCTCCCGGCCGGCTAGGCCGGCTCGAGCGCCCGCCTGCCCGGCCAGCGGCGCGGGTCGCGGAGCCCGTACAGCCCCTTGCTGAGGTCGTAACCTTCGGCGGCGAGCCGCCGCCTGCACCGTTCGAGCATGTCGCGGGTGTTCTTCGCGAACGCGTAGTCGTGCAGCCGCTCCGGGACGGAGTTCATCGCGAGCCGGAACGATCTCAGCGCCGCCGTCACCGCGGGCTGCGGCACCTCCGGCAGCGTCCCGTACATCGCGCGCGCCCAGTCCGGCAGGGTGTAGTAGCAGAGCGCCCCGAACGGGAAGTAGCCGGGCTTCCCCGGCGAGAGGAACTTCAGGTTGTCCGGCAGCGCCGGCCACATGAGGAACCGGACGGTCTCCGCGGCCTCCTCGGTGACGCGCAGCTTCGGCCGCATCTCGGCGAAGAACGCCTCCATCTCGGCGACGCTGCCGGGAACGTCCTCGGCGTGCAGCCCGACGAGCGCCGCCGACTTGCGCTGCTCGTCCAGGTACCGGTCGGCCATGGCGTCGGTGAGCGGCAGCCCGGCGCGCCGCGCCACCTCCAGGTAGGAGTAGACCTCGGCGCAGTGCACCCACAGCAGCAGCTCCGGCTGGTCGAGCCGCTCCTTCTTGCCGGTGTCGTGGTTGAGGATGCGCAGGCTCCGGTGGATCTCCCGCACCCGGTACGCGGCCTTCTCGACCTCCTCCGGGCTGCCGAACGTGCCGAGCCCCACGAAGTCGGACGTCCGCTGGAGCCGTCCGAACGGGTCTTCGCGGAAGTTCGAGTTCTGCCACACCCCCCACATCGCCATGGGGTGCAGCGCTTGCAGCATCAGGCTGCGCACCCCGCCGACCCACATGGTCCGGTCGAGGTGGATCCGCCAGGTGACGCTCTCGGGGGGCTGGACGGTCGCGGGCAATGGACACCTCCATGAGACAAACTCATGTAAGTGTGTCATTACCGCCGGGCGCGTCCGACACCGCCCCCTCGTTCCGCTCAGGATGCGTCTTCGCCGGGGCTCTCGTGGTACGCGCGCCGCGCCGTCCCGGGTCCTACCGGACGCTCATCTCCTCGTTCTTGAGGTTGTGGCGGATCTCGTCCCGCAGCTCGGGCGTGTCCTCGTGCCCGTGCACGGAGGCGGCGTGCTCGGCGGCGGCGCGGACGACCTCGTCCTCCTCGCCGCTGATGGTGAGCGTGCACCCCATCTCGCTCGGCATGTCCCTGCAGTCGACGACCTTGCGCATGATTCCCCCTCGTGCCCGCCGCACCGCCGCGCCTTACTCTCAATCGTCACATAAGCCCAGGTCGAAGAGAAGAGGTGCGCGGATGTCGGAGGCGCCCTGTACTGTGGCGCGGCCACCGACGGAAGGCGGGAAGCGATGGGGCTGACGTGGGTCGAGTCCGGGGGAGGGCCGCTGCTGGCCGCGCCCGCGTCGCAGCTCGCCCACTGGGGCGGCGTGGCGGACGACGACGGCCCGGTGGAGACGTGGGGCGACTACGGGCGCGCGTGCGCGGTCGAGGGCTACATAGGGCTGGTGGACGTCGGCGCCGGGCAGGGGCTCGTCCTCGGCGACGAGCCCGCCATCACGACCTACCTGCCGGATGAGCGGCTCTTCGTGCGCTGGGCCGCGGCCGACTCGGAGGCCGAACTGCTCGCCGCGGCGCGCAGCGCCCTCCGGGACGTCCGATGGGACGCCGGTGAAGACCTCGTCTGGGACGTGGACGGCCCGGTCGTCCTCATCGACGCCGCGTGGCCCGGAGCGACCCCGGAACCCGGCAACCACCTGCGCATCGACCTGCCGCCCGGCAGCTACCGCGTCCGCGCCGCCTACCGCGGGGACGGCGCCGCCTGGATGATCCTCGTCCAGCTCCAGCCGCGGCCGGGTCCCGGCATCATGGGGTGATGCGGTCTTGGTGGGGCTGGGGTCATCTGGAGGACGCGGTCACCGGCGCGGAGCGGGCGGCGCTGATCGGCCGGGTGGCCGCGCTGCTGCCGGGCGCCGACCTGGCCGATCACGAACCGCCGCCGGTCGGCGAGCTGGGCCTGGCGCCGCCGCGGGTCTCGCCGCCCCCGGCGCTCGCCGGCCTCTGCTCGGACGACCCCGCCGACCGCGCCGGGCACGCCCGGGGCAAGGCGTTCCGCGACGTGGTCCGCAACCTGCTGGGCGAGCTCGGGGACGTCCCCGACCTGGTGGTGCGGCCGCGCGGCGAACGCGATGTGGTCGACGTGCTCGACTGGTGCGCCGGCGCCGGGATCGCGGTGATCCCCTACGGCGGCGGAAGCTCGGTCGTCGGAGGCGTCGAGCCGCGCCTGGACGGTGACCACGCCGGCGCGGTCAGCCTCGACCTGGGCCGGCTCGGCGAGGTGATCGAGGTGGACGCCGCCGCCCGCGCCGCCCGGATCCAGGCGGGCGTCTACGGCCCTGCCCTCGAAGACCGCCTGCGCCCGCACGGGCTGACCCTGCGGCACTTCCCGCAGTCGTTCGAGTTCTCCACGCTCGGCGGATGGCTGGCCACCCGCTCGGGCGGCCACTACGCGACCGTCCTCACCCACATCGACGACCTCGTCGAGTCGATGCGGGTGGTGACGCCGATAGGGGTGAGCGAGTCCCTGCGGCTGCCCGGCTCGGGCGCGGGCCCGTCCCCGGACCGCCTCTTCCTGGGCTCGGAGGGCGCCCTCGGCGTCATCACCGAGGCGTGGATGCGCCTCCAGGAGCGCCCGCGATGGCGCGCCGGGGCATCGGTCCTCTTCGCACGCTATGACGACGCCGTCGACGCGACCCGCGCCCTGGCGCAGTCCGGTCTCAACCCGGCGAACTGCCGCCTGCTCGACCCCATGGAAGCGCTGCTGAACGCCGGCACCGACTCGCCCGGCGGCGTGCTGGTGCTGGGCTTCGAGTCCGCCGATCACCCTGTCGACGCGTCCCTGGACCGGGCCCTGGAACTGTGCGGGGACCACGGCGGCCGTCCGCAGCCCCGCTCGGCGCGCGACGCGTCCGGCACCTGGCGCACCGCGTTCCTGCGCATGCCCTACCAGCGCGACGCCCTCGCCGCCCACGGCATGATCGTGGAGACCTTCGAGACCGCCTGCACGTGGGGCGCCTTCCCCGCACTGCGCGAGGCGGTCGTGGCGGCGGCCGAGGAGTCGATGCGCGCGGTCGGCGCGCCGGGCGTGGTGACGTGCCGCTTCACGCACGTCTACCCGGACGGCCCGGCGCCCTACTTCGGCGTCTACGCCGCCGGTCGCTGGGGTTCGACCGTCGCGCAGTGGGACGAGATCAAATCGGCGGTCTCCGGCGTCCTCTCGGCGCACGGCGCGACCATCACCCACCACCACGCCGTGGGCCGCGATCACCGCCCCTGGTACGACCGCCAGCGCCCCGCCCCCTTCGCCGCCGCCCTGCGCGCCGTGAAGTCCGCCCTCGACCCGGCGGCGATCCTCAATCCCGGCGTCCTCATCGATCCCGCCGAGCGCTCCCCGCGATGAAGTTCGCGCCCACCGGCCGGACCCGCGCAGACCACCCCAGACCAGCCAGGTCGCGCTCCAAGAGCTCGGGCTCGTGGAACACCTTGACGACGCGGTGCTCGCTGCCGTCACCGAGCCTCCGCCGCACCGACGGGACGGGCTGCCCGGTGAGGACGTCCTCGATCGCGGCCTCCCCCGGCCCGTTGTCGAGGAACACGGCCGCGCCGCCGGGGACGAGCGCGTCCGCGACGGTCTCCCAGAAGCCGGGCAGCAGCGCCGGCGGCACGTGCGACAGCCAGAAGGCGAAGAAGACCGTGTCGTAACGCCGGGCCGGGTGCCACGTGAACAGGTCGGCGCACACGTACTCGGCGTCCGCGCGTTCCCGCGCGATGGCCAGCACCTCGGGCGAGGCGTCCACGGCGGTCACCGAACGCGCCCGCGCCGCCAGCCGCCCCGTCCACTGCCCGGTCCCGCAGGCCAGTTCCAGCACGTCAGCGGAGACCGGAAGCGCGTCGAAGGCCGGCCCCAACTCGGGCAGATCACCGCGCTCAAGGTACTCGCGGTCGTACTCGGGCGCCCGCGCCCGGTAGTAAGCGATCTGCTCCCGCACCAGAGCGTCCACGCCGTCATCCATGCCGCCCACGGTAACCCCCGGCTTTGCTTTTTCCGCAAAGGGCTTTGTCGGATCGCTGCGGGCGGGGGCAACCTCGGAGCATGGACGCTCAGTACTGGGATGAGAGGTACCGCAGCCGCGATCGGCTCTACGACGGCGAGCCCAACGAGGTGCTCGTCGCCGAGGCCGCCGGGTTGCAGCCGGGGCAGGCGCTCGACGTGGGCTGCGGCGAAGGGGCCGACGCGATATGGCTGGCCCGGCACGGCTGGCAGGTCACGGCGGTCGACATCTCCCGTACCGCCCTGGAGCGTGCGGCGGCGGCGGCCGGGGACGTCGCCGGCCGTATCGCCTGGGCACGTGCCGACCTGACCGCCACACCGCCTCCGGTCGCCGCGTTCGACCTGGTGTCCGTCCAGTTCTTCCCGCTGCCGCGCCGGCCGGGTCACACCGCGCTCCGGGCCCTCCTGTCCGCTGTCGCTCCCGGAGGCACCCTGCTTTTCGTGAGCCACGATCTCAGCGGCCTGCCGGCGCGGCCCGGCTTCGATCCCGCCGACTACTACGCGCCCGCCGACATCGCCGGGTTCCTCGACGACGCCTGGACCGTCCAGGCCGACGAGACCCGTCCGCGCACCTCGCCGACCCCCGCCGGAGCCCATCACAGCCACACCCACGACATCGTTCTGAAAGCGCAACGCCTGAGGTAGCACGGGGGTCGTGGCCGGCGGGGGTGGTTCGGCGGCCGCGCAGCGGGCACTAGGCGGGGGTGAGTGCACAGGGGGGCGCCCGGACGATCGTGATCCGGGATGTGCGGATCTTCGACGGGGTGAGCGACCGGGTCCGGGCCGGGTACGTGGTGACCGAAGGCACCAAGATCGCAGCCGTGGGGGAGGGGGAGCCGCCCGCGGGGGACACGGTCATCGACGGGCGCGGGGCGACGCTCATCCCCGGGCTCAGCGACGCCCACGCCCATCTGATCCTGGCGGGCGCCACGCAGAGCGAGCTGATGCTCGGGGGTGCGGGCCTGGGGTACCTCAAGGGCGCGGCCGAGGCCGAGGCGATGCTGATGCGCGGGTTCACCACGGTCCGCGACATGGCGGGCGACACCGGCGACCTCAAGCGCATGATCGACGCGGGTGCGCTGCCCGGCCCGCGGATCTATCCCAGCCAGGCGGGGCTCTCGCAGACCGGCGGGCACGGCGACTACGGCATGGTCTACGACGTGCCGACCGTGCTGGGCGGGACCGCGACGCGTGCCGAGCAGCTCGGGCTCATGCGGATCGCCGACGGCCCGGCGCAGGTGCTGGCGGGCGTCCGCGAGCAGTTGAAGAAGGGCGCCTCCCAAATCAAGATGATGGCGGGCGGCGGCGTCGCCTCGGCCTATGACCACCTGGACGTCCTGCAGTACACCGCGGAGGAGCTGCGAGCCGGAGTCCGGGCGGCGGCCGACTGGGGCACCTACGTGGCGGTCCACGTCTACACCGGGGCCGGCATCCGCCGGGCGGTCGAGGCGGGCGTCCAGGTGATCGAACACGGGCACCTGGCGGCGGAGGACGACCTCAGGTTCATGGCCGACCACGGCGCCTGGCTGTGCGTCCAGCCGTTCGCCGAGAGCGACCACACGTACCCGAACCCGGCGTCGGCCGAGAAGAACCGGCAGGTGTGCGAGGGGGTCGAACGCGTCTTCGGGTGGGCGCTGGAGCATGGGGTGCGGATCGCGTTCGGCACCGACCTGATGCTCGACCCCGCCCGCAGCGCCAGGCAGAGCGAGATGCTCGCCCGGCTGGCCGGGCTCGCGGGCGGACCCATGGCGGCGTTGCGGATCGCGACGTCCGGTAACGCCGAGCTGTTCCGCAAGTCCGGCCCGCGCGACCCGTACCAGGTCCCGACCGCCGCCGACGCGGCCGCCTACGGCACTGAGCCCCATGTCGCCCACCTGGGCGTCATCGCGAAGGGGGCATGGGCCGACCTGCTCCTGGTCGACGGCGATCCCACGCGGGACCTGAGCCTGCTGGCGGACCCCGCCGCCAATCTGAAGGTGATAATCAAGGACGGCCGCGTCTACAAGGGCGCGCCGGCCTGATCGATGGCGGCGGTGAGGCCGACCCGGTCGTCCAGGAAGTCGAAGAACCGCTGGGCGGCGAGGGCGCGCGCCATCGGCTGGCAGTGTCCGGCGGCCCCTTCGGCCTCGGTGAAGCGGACGAGTTCCTTCTTCTCGCCCGGCAGCATGTCGTACAGGCGCTCGGGCTGGCCGGCGAAGTACCGCTCGTCGTCCGGGTCGGCGATCAGCACCGGCGTCGTGATGCGCGCGGCGAGCTCCGGGGTGATCCGGTACCGGCGGACGCCCAGGTAGGTGTCGAAGAGGGTCGGCCGGCCGTACGGCTTGGCCCGCCAGGTGAGCATCCGCCTGGTGCCCGCCGGGGCGCCGTCGAGGGCCGCGTTGAACCGGTCGCGCTCGCCGCCGTCGAGCAGCGCCTTCTGCTCGGGCGTCAGCACGGCCTCCCACGCCGCGGTCACGTCGACCACCCCGCCGTCGATCACCGCCGCGGCGAAGCGGTGCTCGAACGCCAGCGCGCGCGGGGCCCAGTAGCCGCCCTGGCTGACGGCGTAGAGCGCGAGCCGCCCCGGGTCGACGTCCGGGCGGCGCAGCACGGTGTCCACGACCGGTGTGAGGACGTGCTCCCAGTCGGGACGGAACGGCACGCCCCGCTCGAACAGCATGCGCTGCTGGCCGGGCCCGTCGAACAGCACGACGTTGTAGCCGCGCGCCGCGGCCTCGGAACCGTGGCCGGGCCACAGGTAGCTCAGCGCGCCGTCCGCGCCGTTGGTCACCACCAGCGTCGGTTTCGGGCCCTCCCCGCGCGCGGGGAAGAACCAGCCGGGCATCGTCGTGTCCTCGTAGGGGATGTCGAGCCGTTCTGGCGGTTCGTCCAGCAGGCCGAGGTACCCCTCCCAGCACCGGCGGTACGCGGCGAACGTCCGCGCGATCACGGCGTCCGGGTCGGCGCACCCGTCGGCCACGAGGACGCACGCGGTGTAGTAGGTCGCGGCGCGCAGCAGGGCGCCGCGGGCGCTCACCCGGTGGCCCCGGCGCAGGCTGTCGTCGCCGATCGCGGCGACGCGGTCCGCCGTCGCCTCCCATTCGCGCTCCCATGAGGCGTAGTCGCCGTCGGTGATGCGGTCGATCGTGGTCAGCGCCTCGCCGGTGTCCGCCGCGCCGGTGTGGACGCGGCCGAGCATCGCCCGGGTCATGGAGTTCATCCCGGGTTCGGTGAAGAAGGTGGAACGCGTGCCCGTGGCAGTGGTCATGCCGGTCGCTCCGTTCAAATAAGAGTGGAATCCATCTCTTATGAGACTAGGCGGCCCCGATAAGGAATGCAAACCTCCCTTATAATCGGGGCTGTGACCTCCGACACCCAACCCGTTCGCCGGCGCCGCCGCGGAGCCGAACTCGAGGCGGCGCTGCTGGACGCCGCCTGGAACGAGCTGGTCGAGACGGGCTTCGCGAAGCTGACCATGGAGTCGGTCGCCGCCCGCGCCGGCACCGGCATCGCCGTGCTGTACCGGCGCTGGGCCAACAAGGACGAGCTCGCGCTCGCCGCGCTGGAGCACCACCGCAGCAGCCATCCGGTCGACATCCCCGACACCGGAACCCTGCGCGGCGACCTCGTCGCCGCGCTCACCGGCATGGGCGAGGCCCGCGCCGCCTTCTTCGTCACCGTCGCGGCCACCGCCTTCTCCGGGCTGCTGGCCGACACGGGGCTCACCCCCACCCAGGTGCGCGACCGCATCCTGGGCGAGCAGCGGCTCACCCGCGTCCAGACCATCTACCGGCGCGCCCACGACCGCGGTGAGATCGACCTGGACCGGATCCCCGCAGACGTGCTCGCCCTGCCGTTCGACCTGGTGCGGCACGACCTGCTCATGAACCTCGAACCCGTGAAGCCCGCCCGCGTCCAGTCGATCGTCGACGACCTCTTCCTGCCCCTGGTCCGCGAGCACCAGGGCCGGTCATAGGCGGCCGCGCACCGCGCCGGACGGCGGCCGGCCGCCGTGCTCACACGGCCGCGGGACCGGCCGAGCGTGCCACGGACCTCAGCTCGGCGAGGGACTCCCGGATGAAGTCGAGGAGTTCCTTCCCGGCCGGGGCGTCCAGCCAGCGTGCGAACGCGACCTTGAGGACGGCGATCCCGGCCTCGGCGGTCAGGGCGGCGGCCGGGTCCGGGACGCCGCGCTCGCGCAGGGTCCCGGCGAGGGCCGCGGCGAAGCCGGCCATCTTGATCAGCTCGCGTTCGCGCAGCTCCGGGTTCGCCATGATGATCGCCTGGCGGCGGGCCCGGTCGGCGCTGGAGAAGGCCCCGGGCACTTCGGCCGGCCCGCCCCGGCCTCCTCGACGACCTGGAGCCGGGCCACTACTTCGCCGAAGGGGCGGGCCGCTGACCGCTACTTGAGCGTGTGCTCCGCCTCGTTCCAGAACGTGCGGAGCGCGGCGGCCGTGGTCTCGGGGGCCTCCCAGGCGGGGGAGTGGGCGGCCCCCGGGATGACCACCTTCGCGGCGCCCAGGCGCTCGGCCATGACGGCCTGGGCCGCGGGGGACCACACGTCGTCGTCCTCGCCGTAGAGGACGAGCGTGCGCAGGCTGGACTCGGTGCAGTGCTTGGCGAGCTCGTCGACGAGATCGGGCGCCGTGAGGATCTCGTTGGCCATGCAGGCCAGGCCCTTCTCGGAGTTGCCGAGCGTACGGGCCCGCAGGAACGCGAGGATCTCATCGTGGAGGCCCCGTCCGACATAGTCGGGTTCGAGGCTGAGCGCCCAGATCTGCTCCATGCCCAGTTCCGGGATGGCGTCGCGGAGGGCGCGGGCCTTCGCCGCGGCCTGGCCGTCGACGGCGGACGGACCCGAGCTCATCAGCGTGAGCGAGGCCGGAAGCGCCCCGGAGAGGACGGTCTCCCGGCACACGAGACCGCCGAACGAGTGCCCCACCAGGTGGACCGGGTCGGGGCCGAGGACGTCCAGCAGGGCCGCGATGTCGTCGCCCAGGGCCGCGCGGGTGTAGGCGGAGGCGTCGTCAGGGCCGAGCGACTCGTACTGGCCGCGCATGTCGACGGCGACGACCCGGCGCCCGGACGCGGCGAGCGTCTGCAGGACGGCGAGGAAGTCCTCCTTGCTGCCGGTGAGGCCCGGGACGAGCAGGGCGGGGCAGCGTTCGGGCACGCCCGATCCGGGGAGCGCCTCCAGCGCGGCGAACGGGCCGCGGGAGGTCTCGACCGTCGTACGGCTGACGCCGGGGGGCAGGGTCAGGAACCGGGGCGTACTCACGGGGTACCAGCCTAGTCAATGGCATCGGTGAAAAAGTTTCGGTGGTAGCGTCACGAGCGTGCCTTCCAAGCCGGCCATCTCCGCGCACCGCCGTGACGAGGCGGGGCTGGCGGGGCTCAGCGAGGCCGCCGCGTCCGGCGCCGAGTACGTGGAGATCGACATCAGGCGGACGGGCGACGGGCGCCTCGTCGTCCACCACGACCCGGAGGTCGGCGGGCTCCGCCTGAGCCGGCTGAGCTATGCCCGGATCCAGGACCTCGCGACCCGCCCCGTCCCCCTCGTCAGCGACGCCATGGACGTCATCGCGGGCCGCGCCCTGGGCCATCTCGACCTCAAGGAGCGCGGCTGCGAGCACGAGACCGTCGCGCTCGCCGTGGAGGCGTTCGGACGGGACGGGTTCGTCGTCACCACCCGCGAGGTCGGCTCCCTCTTCGAGATCAAGAAGAGCTTCCCGGGGGTGCGGACGGCCCTGTCGGTCGGGCGCAACCTGTGGGAGCGCGGCGCCGCGCACGACTTCGCGCCGCTGCGCCTCGTCCGCCGGGCGGGCGCCGACATGGTCGCGCTCAACCACCGGCTGGCCCGCGTCGGCGTGCTGCGGCAGTGCGGCCGCGCCGGCGTCCCCGCCATGATCTGGACGGTCAACGCCGAGACCGTGATGCGGCGCTTCCTCGGCGACCCGCGCGTCGCCGTCCTCGTGACCGATCACCCCGGCACCGCCCTGCGGCTACGGGACGGCCGGAACGGGGACCGCGGCCGCGCCCGGACATAGCACAACCGCGAGACCCGGTGGAGGTCTCGCGGTCGTGACCTGGTGGATCACGCCGTCTGCGACGCCTCGGCGGCCTCGGCCTGCCCTGCGGCGGGCCGGCCGGAGCGGGTGCGGCGGCGGGTGCGGCTGCGCTTGCGCTCGGTCGCGACCGCGTCGACGACGTTGTCGTCCGCGGCGGCCTCGGCCTCCGCCGCGGCCGCCTCGACCGGCTTGCCGGCCCGGGTGCGGGTCCGGTTGCGCTTGCGGCGGCGCGGCCGGGGACGCTCGCGCTCCCGGTCCCGGTCGCCGCGCGGGTGGCTGCGGACCTTGCCGGTCTCGCCGATGTCCTCCAGCTCCTCGGCGTCCAGCCCGGCGCGCCCGTGCCGCTTCTCCTTCGGCAGCGTGCCCTTCGTGCCCTCGGGGATGCCGAGCGCCGCGAAGAAGTGCGGGGACGTCGAGTAGGTCTCCTCGGGGGCGGCGAACGGCAGGTCGAGCTGGCCGTTGATCAGCTTCCACCGGGTGAGGTCGGACCAGTCGACGAACGTGACCGCGACGCCCTTCTTGCCCGCGCGGCCCGTCCGGCCGATGCGGTGCACGTAGGTGTCGGCGCTGTCGGGGCACTCGTAGTTGACGACGTGCGTGACGTCGTCGACGTCGAGGCCGCGTGCCGCCACGTCGGTGGCCACCAGCACGCCGATCTTGCCGTTGCGGAACGCGCGGAGCGCCCGCTCGCGCTGGCTCTGCCCGAGGTCGCCGTGCACGGCGGCGGCGTCGAAGCCGCGCTGCGCCAGGTCGGCGGCCACGCGGTCGCAGGCCCGCTTCGTCTGGCAGAACACCATGGTCAGCCCGCGGCCCTCGGCCTGCAGGAGGCGCGCGAGCATCTCCGGCTTGTCCATCTGGTGGGCCTGGAACACGTGCTGGGCGACCTGCGGCGCCGCGTCCGACTCGGTGTGCGACTCGGCCCGGACGTTGGTCGGGCGGGTCAGGTACTTGCGCGACAGCGCGACGATCTCGCCCGGCATGGTGGCCGAGAACAGCATCGTCTGCCGCTGCTTCGGGATCCGCTCGACGATCCGCTCGATGTCGGGCAGGAAGCCGAGGTCGAGCATGCGGTCGGCCTCGTCCAGCACCAGGATCCCGACCTTGGACAGGTCGAGGTGCTTCTGCTTCACGAGGTCGAGGAGCCGGCCGGGCGTGCCGACGACGACGTCGACGCCCTCGCGCAGCGCGCTGATCTGCGGCTCGTACGCGCGCCCGCCGTAGACGGACAGGACGCGGGTGCCGAGCTTGCCGCCGGCGACGAGCAGGTCGTCGGTGACCTGGAGGGCCAGCTCGCGGGTCGGGGCGACGACGAGCGCCCGCGGCTCCCTGCCGCCGTGCTCGATGCGCTGCAGCAGCGCGGCGCCGAACGCGAGGGTCTTGCCGGTGCCCGTGCGGGCCTGGCCGATGATGTCGTGCCCGCCCAGCGCGATCGGCAGGGCGAGCTCCTGGATGGGGAACGCTTCCACGATGCCCTCGGCTTCAAGGGCGTCTGCTATCTCGGGGACGACCCCGAGTTCACGAAAGGTAGTCAGGGCTTTCAGCCTCCAATGTGCGGGGTCTCCGCTCCCGGGTGCGGCGCGGCTCGCCGGCGCGACTCCGTCCTCGCGGACGCGTCCGTCGTACCTGTTGCCGCGCGCTCGCGCGGGAGGGACCAGCCGTTGATCAAATCTCTCGGCGACCGCAGTCAGGGGTTGAAAGCAGTCACTCGCTGTGGCTGCGTGCGGTCACACTCCGCGACGCAGTGTACCGACCGGCAGTTGCATACACCAATAGCCGATCACTGGACCCAACGTTTCCGCGGTTTCGTCTATTCCATGCCCGTTCCTCCAGGCATTATCCGGCGGGGGCGGAGGCGCTCCCCGGCTCGCCGGCGCGGTCCGCGCGAGCGGCCACATCCGGACAGGTCGCGGCCGGGGCAGGCGCCCGGCCGGGCGTCCGGAGGTCCGCCGGTACGGGGAAAGCCCCCGCCTGGCGGACGGGGGCCTTCACTGGGGGTCGGTCGGTGGGCGGCGCGTCAGAACGTGCCGCGGCGGGTGCGCCAGCCGCTCCTGCGGCCGCTGCCGCGCCCGCGCGTGTTCAGCGCCGTCAGCGCGGCCACGCCGAGCGCCGCGATGACGACCGAGAACACGAAGGCGACGAGGGTGCCCGCGCCGAGCGCGTCCGCGACCACGCCGCCGAGGATCGCGCCGGCGATGCCGACGAGGATCGTCAGCAGGATACCGATCGGGTTGCGGCCCGGGACGAGCAGCCGGGCGAGGGCTCCGATGACGGCACCGACGACGATGAACCAGAGGATCGTCGTGAGCATGTCGATCATCCACTCCTTTTCCGTGGGCCGGACGGCCCGTGAACGACGATCGATATGCCCGTTGTGTCGGGTTGAAACAAAATGCAGGTCAAGGCCCGGTCGAACCGGGCCGGGCCGTCACGTGTACTGCGTGCCGAAGCCCACGCTGCGCTGCTCCTCCTCGGAGATCTCCAGGTAGCCGACGCTGGCGGCCGGGACAGCGACGCGCCCCGCGCGCCTGTCCTTGAGGACGAGCACGCCGTTCGGCTCGGTGAGCGCGGCGGACAGCGCGTCCGTCACCTCGTCGGCCGACTGCGCCGTGTCCACCACCAGTTCCCTCGGCACGTTCTGCACCCCGATGCGAACCTGCAACGCGCTGCTCCCGTCGTCCCTCGCGCCCGCCGACCACCGGCGGGTCCCCTCCGATGGTCGCACGGAGATCACCGGATCCGCGGTCACTCGGTTGAGCCGAGGGTGAACGCCCCGCCGGCCGCCGCGCGGAGATCGTCCCGCCGGGGCCGGTGTGCCGCCGGGGGGCGCCGCGCGGCCGGTCAGCCCTGGTCGGCCGTGCGGGGGAAGCCGGAGATGCCGCGCCAGGCGAGCCGGGCGATGACCTTCTCCGCGGTGTCCTTGGGGATCGGGCGGTGCTGGGAGAGCCAGAACCGGGCGCTGACCTCCGCCATGCCGACCAGGCCCATGCCGAGCAGGTGCGCCTCCTCGGCGGGGGCGTTGGTGTCCTCGGCGATGACCTGGGCGATCATCTCGGCGCACTGCTGGTTGGCGCGCTCGACGCGGGCCCGGACGGGCGCCACGTTGCGCAGATCGGACTCGAAGACGAGCCGGTACGCCTCGCCCTCGCCGTCGACGAAGTCGTAGAAGGCCTGCATGCTCGCCTGGACGCGCAGCTTGTTGTCCGTGGTGGACTCCAGCGCCTCGCGGACGATCTTCACCAGGGCCTCGGCGTGCTCGTCCAGCAGGGCGAGGTACAGCTCCAGCTTGCCCGGGAAGTGCTGGTAGAGCACGGGTTTGCTGACGCCTGCGCGCTCGGCGATCTCGTCCATCGCCGCAGCGTGGTACCCCTGCGCGACGAACACCTCCTGGGCCGCGCCGAGCAGCTGCTTGCGGCGCGCCAGCCGCGGCAGCCTCGTGCCGCGGGGGCGGGCGTCCGGGGTCGCGGTCACCACACTCTCCGATCACCGAATCGTCGCGGCGGGAGGGGGTGCTCCGCCGCGTGTGAACAATCACATCATCCTACGCGCGGGTAACTCCGCCGGTCGCACATGAGGACCGGCGTCGTTCCTTCGCGCAGGTCAGTGTATTCCCGCCGGGGGCCGAGCGCCCCGCACCGATACTTTCGGTAAACCTTGTTGCCTGTGGCGGGAGCCAACGCAGGTCACCGGTAGTCGTCCTCGTCCACCGGCACCTCGCGGCGCTGCTCGGCCACGTCGGCCTCGTTCGCGTCGTCCGGTATCGGGGCGATGTCGACGCGGTCGCCGGCCTCGTCCAGCGCGGCGCGCTGCTCGGCGGCGTCGGCGGCGTTCGCGTCGTCCGGCATCGGGGCGGCGCCGGCCGGGTCGCCCGCCTCGTCGAGGGCGACCCGCTGCTCGAACGCGTCGGCCTCGTCGACGGTGTCCGGGGCCAGGCGGTCCAGGTCGTCGGTCTCGCTCATCTCGGCTCCTCCTCAGCAGTCCCGCCGGGCAGGCCGCCCGCCAGCTCGCGCAGCGGCGCCTCCACCGCCTCGCCGTACGTCGGGAACGGGTGGACGACGTCGGCGAGCAGGCTCAGCGGCGTCTCCGCCCGGATGGCCAGTGCGATCTCGCTCATCCACTCCTCGGCGTAGCGTCCGGCCGCGGCGGCGCCGACCAGGAGCCCGCGGGAGCGGTCGGCGTAGAGTTCCACCCGGCCGCGCTCGTCGGCCTCCACCGCGGCCCGCGCCGTCGCGGCGAGGTCGTACCCGGCGGTGGCGAGGTCTATGCGAAGTTCCTCCGCCTGTGTGGGGGAGATCCCGACCGAGTAGACGGTGGGGGAGGTGTAGACGACGCGGGGGATCGCGCGGTAGTCGGCCTCGCGGCGCCGCCCGAGGAGGTTCGACAGCACGACGTCCGCCTGGTAGCGGGCCGCGTGCGCGGTGCGCGCGACGCCCGTGACGTCGCCCGCCGCCCACACGCCCCCGGTCGCGGACGGCACCGCGCACGTCTCGTCCACGGGGATGCCCTCGCCGGGCCGGACCGCGACGCCGAGGTTCTCCAGCCCGAGCCCCGCCACGCGCGGGCGGCGCCCGGCGGCGACGAGGACGCGGTCGGCGTCCAGCGTCCCGCCGTCCGACAGCCACAGCCGCACGCCGACGTCCTTGCGCTCGGCGTTGCCGACGGCGGCGCCGAGCCGCAGGTCGACGCCCATGCGGCGCAGTGCGTCCGCGAGGATCTCGCCGGCGAACGGCGCCTCCGCGGTCAGCAGCCGCCCGGACGACTCGACGACCGCGACCTGCGACCCGAACGCCGCGTACACCTGCGCCAGCTCGCAGCCGACCGGGCCGCCGCCGAGGATCACCAGCCGGCGCGGCAGGTCGGGCACCGACAGCGCCTCGGCGCTCGTCCACAGCGGGACGTCCGCGAGCCCCTCGACGGGCGGGATCACCGGCTCGCCGCCGGTGCAGACGACGAGGTCGCCGTAGCCGTGCACGGCCCCGTCCACCTCGACCCGCCCGGGTTCGAGGACGCGGCCCCGGCCGCGCAGCACGGTGACGCCGTCCTCGGCCATCCGCGCGACGGCCGGGTCGTCGCCGCGCCGCCCGGCGGGCGCGCCGCGCCCGGTCAGCGCGTCGCGGCGGGCGAGCGCCATCTCCCAGGTCTCGCCGCGCCGCGCCGACAGCAGCAGCGACTTGGACGGGACGCACGCGAAGTACGGGGACTCCCCGCCGACCAGGCGGCTCTCCACGAGCGCGACGTCCCGGCCGGCGCGGGCGAGGCCCGCCGCGACCCGTTCCCCCGCCGTTCCCCCGCCCAGCACCACGGCGTCGTAGTGGTGGTTCTGCGACAACTGCCCTTCCCTCCGCCCCGCTCGGTGTCCCCGCGTCCATGGTGGCGGAATCCGAACCCGGAGAGTGCCGGTTCGAACACATAGGGCACTCGGATTTCACGGGTTCGTCAGGGAAGGGGGCGGTGGTCCTCCAGAAGCGGCTTGAGGAGGTCGCCGTGCTTGTCCACCCGGGCGAGCACCTCGCCGGGGGAGAACACCAGGTCGGCCGCGTCCTGGCAGGCTTCGAGCTCGTCCCAGGTTACCGGGGTCGAGACGGACGGGCGGCTCGCGGCCCGCAGCGAGTACGGCGCGACGGTCGTCTTCGCCGGGTTGTTCTGGCTCCAGTCGACGAAGATCCTGCCCTTGCGCAGCCGCCGCTCCATCTTCGCGACGATCAGCCGGGGGTGGTCGGCGGCGAGCCGCTCGGCGACGGATTTGGCGTACTCCGACGTCCGCTCGGCCTCCTTGGGCTCCTTGATCGGGACGTACAGGTGCAGGCCCTTCTTCCCGCTCGTCTTCGGGTACGACTCCAGGCCGTCCTCGGCGAGCAGGTCGCGGAGCAGCAACGCCACCTCGCACGCCTCCACCACCGTGGCCGGGTCGCCGGGGTCGAGGTCGAAGACCAGGAGGTCGGGGTTGTGGATCTTGCCGCGCGGCCCCACCTTCCACTGCGGGACGTGCAGTTCCAGCGCCGCGAGGTTCGCGCACCACACGAGCGTGGGCAGGTCGTCGATCACGATGTACTCGACCGTGTCGCGGCCCCTGGTGCTGCCCGGGCTCGGCACGGTCGCGGTGCGGATCCAGCCGGGCGTGTGGGACGGGGCGTTCTTCTCGAAGAACTTGCCGCCGTCCACGCCCTCCGGCCAGCGGATGCGGGTGGCGGCGCGGTCCTTCAGGTGCGGCAGCATCACCGGCGCGATGCGCGCGTAGTAGTCGATGACCTCGCCCTTCGTGAACTCCGGGTAGAGGTTCTTGCCGAGGTTGGACAGCGTCAGCTGCCGCCCGTCCACCTCCACGGGGGTCTTCTCGCCGCTCACGCGCCGCCGCCCGCGGCCGGGTCCGGGCTACTGCTCACTCGTGACCTCCAGGGGGTCCTTGTCGTCACGCAGGCCCCGCCAGGACGGGAAGCGCAGGCGGCCGTCCCTGGTGCGGGCGCTGTAGGCGACCTCCCCGACGAGCCGCGGCTCAACCCATTGGGCGTCCTTGGCGAACTCGCGCGGGACGGCCTCGTCGTAGGGGCTCGTCGGGCGCCGCAGCGGCCACAGCGTCTCGTACAGCTCGTCCAGCGCGCGGTCGGTGAAGCCCGTCCCGACGTGGCCGACGAAGCCCAGTAGGCCCTTGACGTCGTACTCGCCCAGGAGCAGCGACCCGACCCCGCCTTCGCGCCGTCCCTTGCCGGGCTTCCAGCCGCAGATGACGACCTCGCGCGTCATGAAGTTCTTCACCTTGCGCCAGAAGTCGACGCGGCGGCCGGGACGGTAGGGGGAGTCGAGCCGCTTCGCGAGCACGCCCTCCATGTGCTGCTCGCGGGTGAAGGCGAGCAGCTCCCCGACCTGCGACCGGTCTTCGCCGTGCAGGTACGGCGGCACCTCCACCGGGCCGGACCCGGCCAGGTCGAGCTCGGCCAGCAGCGATCTGCGGTCGGTGTAGGGCAGGTCGTACAGGACGTGCCCGTCCAGGAACAGGACGTCGAACACCACGTACCGGACGGGCACGAGACGGATCAGGCGGGGGTCGGGATGCTCGACGTGCATCCGGCGCTGGAGGCGCTCGAAGCTGGGCCGCCCCTCGTCGAAGGCGACGACCTCTCCGTCCAGGACGACATCGTGGTCCGGCAGCAGGTCGGCGAGGGCGGACAGCTCCGGGTACCGTCCCGTCACCTCGCCGCCGCGCCGCCCGCAGGCCCGGACGCCGTCCGCGGAGACGTGCGACAGGACGCGCACGCCGTCCCACTTCAGCTCCAGGCCCCAGTGCTCGCCGTCGGAGGGGAGGTCCCCGGTGGCGGCCATCATCGGCTCAACGGGCCACGGCATGGTCATACCGCCGTCTTACCCGGCCCCCGCCCCGCAGAAAAGGATCAAGGCGCCGTTCTGGCGCAAATCGCGCGAGGTTGCGACGCTAGGAGCCGGAACGTGCTGGGTAAGGACGGGTCATGCGGAGCATCTGGAAGGGCGCGATCTCGTTCGGGCTGGTGACCATACCGGTGAAGCTCTATTCGGCGACCGAGCAGAGGGACGTCAGCTTCCACCAGGTGCACCGGGAGGACGGCGGGCGCATCAAGTACAAGCGCGTCTGCACGATCGACGGCGAGGAGGTCCCCTACTCCGACATCGCCAAGGGCTACGAGCTGCCCACCGGCGAGATGGTCATCCTCACCGACGAGGACTTCGCCGACCTGCCCCTGTCGTCCAGCCGCCGGATCGACGTCCTGCAGTTCGTGGAGCAGGACGAGGTCGACCCGATCTACTTCGCGAAGTCCTACTACCTGGAGCCGGACGCGCAGGGCGCCAAGCCCTACGTGCTGCTCCGCGACGCGCTGGAGAACTCCGGGCAGGTCGCCATCGTCAAGGTGGCCCTGCGGCAGCGCGAGTCCCTCGCCACGCTGCGCGTCCGGGAGGGCGTCTTCGTGCTGGAGACGATGTTGTGGCCGGACGAGGTCCGCACTCCCGACTTCCCGTTCCTCGAAGAGGACATCGAGATCCGCAAGCAGGAGCTGTCGATGGCGACGTCCCTCATCGAGTCGATGGAGGGCGAGTTCGACCCCACCGAGTACAAGGACGCCTACCGGGAGGCGCTCCAGGCGGTGATCGACGCCAAGGTGGAGGGCAGGGAGGTCACCCGGCCCGAGGAGGCCGAGGAGGAGCCCGCCGCCGACCTGCTCAGCGCGCTGCGCGCCAGCGTGGAGGCCGCCAAGAAGAGCCGCGGCGAGCGCGACGGCAGGGCCGCGTCGTCCAAGGGCGCGTCCGGCAAGAAGCCCGCGGCCCGCAAGTCGTCGCCGAAGTCGGGCGCGAAGAAGGAGCCGGCGAAGAGCCGCACCCGCAAGTCGGCCTGATCGGCGGTGCCGGGAGGGGCGGTCAGTTGTCGCGGCGGGCGGTGAGGACGCGGCCGAGGGCGGCGGCGGCGCCGGACGGGTCGGTGCACGGCGCGATGCGCTCGCCCCAGCCGTAGAAGTAGGACCAGACGCCGCCGGAGCCCTCCGGGGCGGCGATGACGCTCTCGTTGATCCGCCGCATGTGCGGGTCGGCGACGGTCGCGGACGGCAGGCGGTCGCCGGGCGCGGCGACCTCGACCGCCCAGCCCGCGGCGCGCAGCGCCTCGGTGAGCCGGTCCAGGTGCCCGAGCGCCGTGTCGGCCTCGGTGATCAGGCGCGTGGCCATGGAGCCTCCAAAGGGACGTCCCGTGAAGTCGTGTGGGGGTCCGCCGGGCATGGTCCGTCGCGGTACGCGTCACGCGCGGTGGTGCCGGTGGAATGCCGTTCAGTCTCGCGCCGGGTGAGGGAGACCACAAGCGGTTTCCGCGGATTGGCGGCCGGGACTTCGCGGATCCCGTACCTGCGGTAGAGGCGGGCGAGCGGACCGGGCGCCCACCAGTTCACCCGGCCCATCAGCCGCATCATGGCGGGGACGAGCAGTGCCCGGACGACCGTCGCGTCCATCAGGATCGCGACCGCCATCCCGACGCCCACCATCTTGATGAACGTGATGCCGGAGGTGGCGAACGCGCCGATCACGACGATGAACAGCAGCGCCGCGCTGGTGATGATGGACCCGGTGCGCTGGACCCCCGCGGCCACCGCCGCGACGTTCGACCCGGTCAGGTCGTACTCCTCGCGGACCCGCGACAGCAGGAAGACCTCGTAGTCCATCGAGATGCCGAAGAGCAGCACGAGCATCAGGATCGGCATGGCGGGCGCGATCGCGCCGATGGCGGTGAAGTCCAGGAGCCCGGACAGGTGGCCCTCCTGGAAGACGAGCACCACCAGGCCGAACGTCGCCGACAGCGACAGCAGGTTCATCGCGATCGCCTTCAGCGGCAGGACGACCGAGCCGAACGCCAGGAACAGCAGCACGAACGTCGCGCCGCCGACGAGCAGCGCGAGCCACGGCAGCGCGCCGGCGAGACCGGCCAGCTCGTCCACGACGTCGGCCGTGGAGCCGCCTACGCGCACCTGCGCCCCGGCCGGCGGCGGGACGTCGCGGATCCGCTGGACCAGGTCCCGCGCGGCGTCGGAGTACGGGTCGGCGTCGTAGCGGACCGCGAACCGCGTCGTCTCCGCGTTCGCGCCGGTGACGGTGGCGCCGGCAGCGCCCGGCAGCGCCGCGAGCCGGTCGCCGAAGGCGTCGATCGACGCCCGGTCGGACGTCCCCGTCACCACCGCGTTGATCGGGTCCGTGGCGTTGTGCGGGAACCGCGTCTCCATCGCCTCGGCGACGGTCCTGGCGCCGGTGCCCTCCGGCAGCGCGGCGGCGTCGACGCCGCCCCAGTTGATGCGCAGGAACGGCCCGCCGAGCGCCGCGAGCAGCGCCACCGTCGCCACCGCGTAGACCACCGGGCGGCGCATCACGCTGCGCGCGAGCCGTCCCCACCAGCCGCGGGACGGCCGGCGCCGGCGGCGGAGGGAGAGCGCGTCGACCTTCGGGCCGAGGACGGAGAGCAGGGCGGGCAGCACGGTCAGCGCGCCGGCCATGCACACGAACACGGTCGCGATGCCGCCGTACCCCATCGAGACCAGGAAGTTCTGGTCGAACAGCAGCAGCCCGGACAGCGAGACCGCCACCGTGACGCCCGAGACGGCGACCGTGCGCCCGGCGGTGGTCATCGTGG